>NZ_JBHWAB010000001.1:77500-322500 GCF_042688525.2 Haloimpatiens myeolchijeotgali | reverse complement strand
ACATATCGAAACTTGCACATGCAGGTGATAATGTTACTATATCCCCTTCTGACGAAATATTCTCTGCTTTATCTATTGCTTGTTCTAAACTTTCTACTATATATATAGGCATACTACAGTTATTTTCACGTAACACCTTTTCAAATTCTTCTTTTATCTTACACTTAGTTACACCTAATAATATTAAACTCTTTACCTTTAAGTATCCTTCTTTTGCTAATGGCTCAAATGGTATATGTTTATCATATCCCCCTGCAATTAATATAACTTTCTTTTCAAATGCCTTTAATCCCGCCAATGTTCTAGTTGGACTTGAAGCAATAGAATCATTATAGTACCTTACGCCATTAATTTCTCTTACAAATTCACATCTATGCTCTACTCCTTGAAAAGTAGTTGCAACTTTCTTCATATTACTTATACTAACATCTTTACAAACAGCGCAAAATGCAGCAAGTAAATTTTCAACATTATGCATTCCCATTAATTTTACTTGTGAACGCGTACATACTTCACTGTCGTTAATAAATAATGTATCTTTTTCAAAATAAGCACCATTTTTTATTTTATCTTTAATACTGAATTGCATCAATTTGCCTATTGCTTCATCTATCATTGAATTAGTTATACTATTATCTTTATTTAATATTAAAATTCCTTCTTTATTTTGAAACCTAAATATATTTTTCTTTGCATCTACATATTCATCCATATCTTTATGAATATCTAAGTGATTAGGACTTAGATTTGTTACTATAGCAACATCTGTAGAATACTTCATATTCATTAATTGAAAACTTGATAATTCTAATACTACCTTATCTTCTTTTTTTATATTTTCTATATTTGAAAATAAAGGATTACCAATATTTCCTCCAATCCATGACCTGTATCCTTCTTCTTTTAGCATATTATATATAAGAGAAGTCGTTGTAGTCTTTCCATCACTACCTGTAACACCAAAAACTTTAGCAGGACAATATTTAATAAATTCCTCCATTTCTGAAGTTATATATGTACCCTCTTTTTTTGCTCTAACAAGAGCTGGATTATCAAATCGCATTGAAGGAGTTTTAAATATAACTTGAAATCCCTTTAACTCATCTAAATAATTTTCTCCTAATACTAAATTTACACCTTTATTTTTTAACTCATAATAACTTTCACCTAATTGTTCCTTTGTTTTTCTATCAAAAGCTGTAACTTTTGCTCCCAACTTTAATAAGAAATAAATTAATGGTTTATTACTAATTCCTATACCAACTACAGCAGTATTTTTATTTCTTATAAACTTTTTAAATTCTATAAAATCTCGCTTCATAGTTACCTCCAGTTAAAACAATTAATAATATTCATACTTAATTATAGCACTGTAAAATAAAAGAACAACGGTATATTATATATAATTTTCATACTAACTCATTTCTCATTATGGTTTAAAAATGTTGAAATTGTTCGAATTTATTTAATTTAAAAACTTCAATATATGCTATTGAAATACTTTCTTACTTTATGCTATACTACTTTTGTGCCGTAAGAAAGTATTAATAATTCCCCAAGTTTTAGTTAAACATATGACATATCCCCATGATTAAACCCTATTTTTACCGGATACGCGATATCCGGTTTTTTTCTTTTTTGATACAAAATAAAAACCTATGTTTATATTTTTCATAAACACAGGTTTTTTATTTTTTTCAACATAATATACAAAATTAGGTATTTTTATTTTAATATTTTAAATTAAAATATTAATTTTCCTTCTAAGAATTTTTCTAGTTCATTTATATTCAATCTAACTTGCTGCATTGTATCTCTGTCTCTTACTGTTACTGTATTATCTTCTAATGTATCAAAATCTATTGTTATACAATAAGGAGTTCCAATTTCATCTTGTCTTCTATATCTCTTACCTATACTTCCTGTTTGATCATACTCTATATTGAATTTTTTACTTAATTGAGTATAAACTTCTAATGCTTTATCTGATATTTTCTTAGTTAATGGAAGTATTGCTGCTTTAAATGGTGCAAGTGCTGGATGAAAATGAAGAACTTTTCTTACATCACCATTCTCAAGTTCCTCTTCATCGTATGCATCTACTAAAAATGCAAGCGTAACTCTATCTGCACCAAGAGATGGTTCAATACAATACGGAACATATTTTTTATTAGTTGTAGGATCTAAATAACTCAAATCTTGACCTGAATGTTCCATATGTTTCTTTAAGTCATAATCTGTTCTATCAGCAACTCCCCACAACTCACCCCAACCAAATGGGAATAAGTATTCTATATCTGAAGTAGCATTACTGTAAAAAGATAATTCTTCTTGTGAATGATCTCTAAATCTTAAGTTTTCCTTATTCACACCTAAATTTAATAGGAAGTTCCAACAGTATTCTTTCCAATATTTAAACCATTCTAAATCTGTTCCTGGCTCACAGAAAAACTCTAATTCCATTTGTTCAAATTCTTTTGTTCTAAACGTAAAGTTTCCTGGAGTTATTTCATTTCTAAAAGATTTACCTATTTGGCCAATACCAAAAGGTACTTTTTTTCTTGTAGTTCTTTGAACATTTTTGAAATTTATAAATATACCTTGAGCTGTTTCTGGTCTTAAATATATTTCTGACTTACTATCTTCAGTTACACCTTGAAAAGTTTTAAACATCAAATTGAATTTTCTTATATCTGTAAAATCACTTTTTCCACATTTTGGACAAACTATATTATTATTTTTTATATATTCTTTTAGTTCTTCATTTGTCCATCCATCTGCGCTTACATCATCTTTACCTTGTTGTTTTAAATGATCTTCTACTAATTTATCTGCTCTATGTCTTGCTTTACAAGCTTTACAATCCATTAATGGGTCTGAAAAACCTCCTACGTGTCCTGACGCTACCCAAACCTCACTATTCATTAATATAGCTGAATCTATTCCTACATTGTAAGGACTTTCTTGAACAAATTTTTTCCACCATGCTTTTTTTACATTATTTTTAAATTCAACTCCTAAAGGACCATAATCCCAAGCATTTGCAAGTCCACCATATATTTCAGACCCTTGAAATATAAATCCTCTAGTTTTACATAAAGATACTATTTTATCCATAGTTTTTTCACATCCCATAACTTTAACCTCCTTCGTGTTTTTAATAACTTTATTCTTACCAAATTTTTAGTAAAATCACGTAAAAATAAAAAAAAAGCCTATACCTTAAGGGACGAAATCTTGATTCCGCGGTTCCACCCTCATTGGCATTAGCCCGTCTTTCTGTATAATAACATTCAAAAGTGCCCTTCATAATAATTTTTTAACTATTTGCACCAACCATAGTCTCTCTAGAAAAAAATTATCATTACTCCTCTTTATCATCATGTATATGTTAAATTTTATTTTATACCTTATATTTTATCAAAATCACTTTTATTGTCAATACTAATCATTCAAAAAAATGCAAAAAATAAAAAAATGGCTCCGCAGAGAGGACTCGAACCTCCAACCTATCGGTTAACAGCCGAGTGCTCCACCATTGAGCTACTGCGGAACATTTATCACAGTTATTATTATAGCATGGTTTTTCTATTTTGCAAGTATTTTTTTATTTTTTTTATAAGGTTAATTTTTGCTTTAACAAAAATCTTTAATTATACATTATAATAAACATATTCTTTTATATATTTGTAAATCTTTTATTGTTTCGCTTTCTTATATATTCTCCAATATTAGTAACTGAAAAAACCGTAAATACTATAAAAATTCCAGGAAAAATACTTGTCCACCACTTATTTGATAGAATATCCTTTTGAGCATCAATGAGCATACTTCCCCAAGAAGGAATATTTGCTGGAAGACCTAATCCTAAAAAACTTAAAGTTGACTCTGTCATTATTCCATATGCTACATTTAGAGTACATATATAAATTATTGCCGGCACAAAATTAGGCACAAAATGCTTTAATGATATATGTATAAATCCTCCCCCCATATTTTTAGAAGCTAAAACAAAATCCATCTGTTTAAGTTTTATAACTTCTCCCCTTACAATTCTTCCTATTTTCATCCAACCTGTAAATGAAATTAATAATATAATTTCTAATAAACCTCTAGTTTGAAAAAATGATTGTATAAATGCTGCTAATATGATAGTTGGTACTGTCAAAAACATTTCTAATATTCTTGTCATAACCTTATCTACATACCCACCAAAATATCCACTAACACAACCATATATAATTCCGATAACACTTGAATTTATCATAGAAATAATTCCTATCAAAATAGAAGTTTTACCTCCATAGATAGTTCTAATTAGAATATTTCTTCCCATTGAATCAGTTCCAAATATATACTTTTTACAAGGAACAATATATGTATTAGACAAATTAATGTGATTAGGAGACTCTTTTATTAAAAATATTGAAAAAAGAATTAATACTGATATACTACATAGAAAAATTATAGAAAAAATAGGATACTTAATTTTATTATCCTGCATTACATCACCCCTTGTTTATCCTTGGATCAAGTACATGATTAAAAATATCAGCCAATAGATTAGCAAAAATAACTATCATCCCTGTTACTATAACTACTCCCATTAACAATGGATAATCATGAAATTTTGCTGATTCAAAAACAAATTTACCTAATCCTGGATAAGTAAAAATAGCTTCTACCACTAATGAACCTGATATTAAGTGATAAATAGAAACACAAATCAAATTCATATATGATGGCAAAATATTTCTCAGTACATGAGATGAAAGTATTCTAAATTGGGAAAGTCCTCTAGCCTTAGCTGCCATAATATAGTCTTCATTCAATTCTTCTAGTACTTTATCTCTTACAAAATTTGTATAATATCCTAAATGTCCTATAAAAACAACAAACCACGGAAGTATCATATGTTTCAACCTATTTGTTAAATTTCCTTCATATCCTATATCGTATACTCCAGAAGAAGGTAATATTTTCAAATTAACACTAAATATAAGTATTGCTATAAGTCCTAACCAAAATCCTGGAATACAATAAAAAAAAGTTCCTATTTTATTTATAACTTTATCTATAATGCTATTTTCTTTTATTGCACACAATAAACCTAAGCCAATAGAAAATAATATTATAGAAATTATGGTAATTACCGCTAAAAACATTGTATTACAAAAAGCCTTTTTAATTATATCACTTACCTGGATATTATATTTAAATGACACTCCTAGATTTCCATGTATAAACCCATATATCCAAGATTTATATTGATAAATAAGGGGCTTATCAAGCCCCATACTAGTTATTATTTTCTGTCTTTGCAACGGTGATATCTTCTCTGCTGATTCACCATAAATTGAGTATAAAGGATCTCCTGGAGCTAAATGAGATATCATAAAAATGACAAAACTAAGTACAATAAAGCTAAAAATTAAATTTAAAATTATACTGATTATATTTTTTAACATCCTTACTTTAACTGTTTTCATTTAATATCCCATTCTTCTACATTCCATAAAAAGCCTACTCCATGATGACCTAAAACTGTATCTTTTATTCCAATAATATTTTTATTAGCACCATATACAGCATCTATATATGCAATAAGACTAAATGGAGGGTCATTTGAAAATTCTTGTTGAAACTCTTTATAATATTTTTTTCTTATATTATCATCTTCAGAAGTCCTTGCTTTTTCTAAAAGTTCATCAACCTTTTTATTTGAATACGCATTTAAATTTACTCCACTTTCTATTTGTTGAGAATGAAAAACTTTATAAGTATGATCATCTGGATCAAATGGACTACCCCATCCTATTAAAAAGCCTTCGAGTTTGTCCCATTTAACTGAACCTTTTGGAACTACTTCAACTTTTGCATCTACATTCACATCTTTAAAATATTGAGTTATGACATTTGCTATATTTGTTCTTACTGGATCCCCTTCAAAACATGTTATTTTAAAAGATAATCTTTTACCATTTTTTTCTCTTATACCATCTTTTCCAACTTTCCAACCAGCTTTATTAAGTAATTCTTTTGCCTTTTTAGGATTATACTTATATTTTTCAACATTTTTATTGCTATAATTCCCCATTTGCAATGGACTATATGCTACTTGTCCCATTCCTGTTAATACTTTATCCACTATTTTTTTCTTATCTATAGCATAAGTTAATGCTTTTCTTAAATCCACATCTTTAAAGATAGGATTTCTAAAATTATACATAATACCTCTATAATCTGCTGTCTTTTCTCTATATAATTTAATGTTTTTATCATTTCCAAAACTATTCATATCATGTGGTTCAAGTTGAGCAAGATCTAATTCTCCAGATTTCAATTGAAGTGCTCTTGCTTTTTCATCTTCTACAATTTTAAATACTACCTTATCAATTTTAGGTCTTCCATTATAATAATCCTTATTTGCTTTTAAACTTATATATTGTCCCATCTCCCATTTATCTAATTTATATGACCCTGTTCCTATAGGATGTTGATTAAATGAATTTTTAGTTATATCTTTTCCATCTAATAAATGTTTTGGAATCATCCCAACAGATAAATAATCAAGTATAGGAGTACATGGCTTACTTAAATATATTTTCACTGTGTTTTTATCTACTACCTCTACTTTCTTTATTTCTTCATAGTTAGTAGCTATCTCAGAATTATTTTTAGGATTTTTTATAGCCTCAATTGTAAATTTAACATCATCTGCTGTAAAATCCTTTCCGTCGTGCCATTTAACATTTTTTCTCAATTTAAAAGTATACATAAGATTTTTTTTATCATATGTCCAACTTTCTGCCAAATCGGGAATAACCTTTGAATTTTCATCATGTTTTGTAAGCCCTGAAAAAATTATTTTATGTATTTCCGCATGTTCATCCAATGCAGGATTTATTCGTGAATAATCACAAGCACTTCCATATGTTAATGTCTTTACTTCTGAAACGTTACTTTTCGAAATATTATCTTTTGTTTGATTTGCTGTAGGTTTACTACCACATCCTACTACTGAAAAAACTAACATTGCTGCACTTAATATCCCTATAAGTCGCTTTTTCATCATAAAAAATTCCCCCTCAAAATATTGTATATTATTTAAAAAAACAAAAAAGGTAGAGAAATTTTCTCTACCTTCGTGGTATCAATTCAGTAAGCCATTAATCGAACATATATAATTTTAGAATTATATAAGTTTACTTCACTACATTAACATTCGTATTAATGTATCTTTTCTTATATTCAAACCTCATGTCACATTATAACATATTAATTTGAAAATTAAAACTGTTCTTGTAATATTTAGTTGAATTTTCTATTAAATCTTTAATTACTTACTTTGACTTGGTTTCATTGTTGGGAATAATATTACATCTCTTATTGAATAAGAATCTGTTAACAACATTATAAGTCTATCTATTCCTATTCCTAATCCTCCTGTTGGTGGCATACCTATTTCTAATGCATGTAAGAAATCTTCATCTATTACATATGCCTCATCATCACCAAGTTCTCTTTCTTTTGCTTGCTGCATAAATCTTTCTCTTTGGACAACAGGATCATTTAATTCAGAATATGCATTACATAATTCTCTACCAAATATAAATCCTTCAAATCTTTCAGTAAATTCTTCATTTCCTCTTTTCTTTTTAGTAAGAGGTGAAATTTCAACTGGATAATCATATATAAATGTTGGCTGAATCATCTTCTCTTCTGCATATTCTTCAAATAATTCATTTAAAACTTCACCCTTTGTTACATATTGAAGTTCTTTTTTAAATTCAAGATTCTTTTCTTTAGCAATTTTTCTAGCTTCTTCATCATCTTTGATTTCATTAAAATCTACACCAGCATATTCTTTAACCGCATCTACCATTGTAACTCTTCTCCATGGTGGTTTGAAATCAATTTCTGTACCTTGGTATGTTACTCTAGTTGTTCCTAATACCTTTTCGCAAACATATGCAACCATATTTTCTGTTATTTCCATCATATCATTATAATCTGCATAAGCTTCATATAATTCTATCATTGTAAATTCTGGATTATGTCTTATATCTATACCTTCATTTCTAAAGTTTTTACCTAAATCATATACTTTTTCAAATCCAGCAACAATTAATCTTTTTAAATATAACTCTGTTGCAATTCTTAAATACATATCTATATCTAAAGCATTATGATGAGTTATAAATGGTCTAGCAGCTGCTCCACCTGCAATTGGAGAAAGTATAGGTGTCTCTACTTCCATAAATCCTTTATTATCTAAAAATTCTCTTATATATTTTATTATTGCCGTTCTCTTTATAAAAGTATCTTTAACTTCAGGATTCATTATAACATCTACTTCTCTATGTCTATATCTAAGGTCTGGATCTTTTAAACCATGGAATTTTTCTGGAAGAGGTCTTAAAGATTTAGATATAAGTTCAAATTTCATAACTCTAACTGAAATCTCGCCAGTTCTAGTTTTAAATACTGAACCTGTAGCAGTAACAATATCTCCTATGTTAAGACTCTTAAATTCTTTTAATTTATCTTCTCCTACGTTATCTATTTTAATGAATAATTGAATTTTTCCTTCTTTATCATGAACGTCTGAAAAAACAACTTTTCCTTGCCCTCTTTTAGACATTATTCTTCCAGCAACTGTAACTTCTGCTTCTTGTAATGACTCAAAACTATCTTTTACTTGTTTTGAAGAATGAGTTACGTTTACTTTATAAACGTCAAATGGATCTTTACCTTCACTCTGAAGCGCTTTCAATTTTTCTAGTCTTTGCTGCATTTGCTCATTTAATTCCGCTTCCTGTTCATTTAAATTTCTTTCTTCATTAGACATTACTATCCCTCCACCTTATGCTCTTCTTATTTCTATAATTTCATACTTACTAGTTCCATCTGGAACTGTTATTTCAACAATATCTCCAACTTTTTTTCCAATAAGCCCTGCCCCAACTGGAGACTCATTTGATATTTTATTTTCCATTGGATCTGCTTCTGCAGAACCAACTATTGAAAAATCAACTATTTCATCAAAATCATAATCTTTAACTTTAACTACAGCACCTACACTAACTACTCCTTCATCTACTTCACTTTCATCTACTACATTAGCATTTTTAAGCATATTTTCTAATTGTACTATTCTACCTTCAGCAAATGCCTGTTCATTTTTTGCTTCGTCATATTCTGAGTTCTCACTTAAATCTCCATATGAAAGTGCTACCTTTATTTTCGCTGTTATTTCTTTTCTCTTTACAGTCTTTAAATATTCTAACTCATCTTCTAACTTTTTAACCCCTTCATAAGTCATTATATATTTTTTATTACTCATTTTTGTCTCCCCTTTTAAATATTCTAATTGATTATATATCAACACTTACTCAACTATTTAAGTAATTATAAATCAGCAAACTAATAATGTCAACATTTATGAATACGTAGCATTAGTAATAATCCTAAACAATAAAATTGAATTTTTCTATATATATTCCATTACACTTTAAATCTTCTTCAACCCTTTTATTATGACCTATTTGACTAAGTATAGCACCAATAAGTTGAATGTTTTTTTCTACTCCTTCAATTTCCCATGGAGTTTTGTAAATAACATTATTGATTTGTAAATTTTGGGTATTTTTAGGAATAAACTTATTGTTCAAGTACCATATTGAACTTTTATATTTGGGTTCAATATTTTTAGACGTTATTATAAATTCTGCTTCCTTTAAAGCATATACATTATCTCTTGTTATAATTGGTGTCACTCCATAATTGGCCATCACATATTCTCTTATGTTTTTTAATAACTTCAAATTATCTGACAATAATATTATATATCTAGCAACTTTTGCTAACTCATATATTATGTATCTATTTATTTTATCTTTAGCATCATATATAAGTATACAACTATTATTTATATTTTTATTTCTCACCCTTAACGATAATTTTATACTTCTTACTATACTATAAGCAAACAATTTCTTTTGATACTCATTAAAAATATCATAATCAATAATACTCCATATATTAGGTGACATTTCCACTTCAGAACTGTTTCCAAACCGCTTTGCAATATTTACATTTCTGTAATAAGATTTTATATCTACATTAGCTGGAATTCTTACTTTTTTAATAGATATATTTATATCTTTTATAAAATATTCTCCTTCATATTTCACCTTTAATCTATCTTTTATTCTACCAAATAAACTGGAGTCTTTATAAATTACATTATCAGAACTTAAATTTATTATATTATTCATTTACTTTCCTTTTTTACATTGATATATGTATATATTATTCTTTTCACTAATAATAAATTCCTAATTCTTAATTACAACTTTATAATTCATTATTATCTAAAATACACTGTTTGTATTCTGATAAAATTTTAATCACGCTTTCACTTTTTTCTTCTCTATTTATCTTATCCTTTATTTCAGTACAATTTTTCATTCCTTTTATGTACCAAGCTATATGTTTTCTCATTTCTCTTACAGCAGTATTCTCTGTATGATAGAAAACAGCTCTTTTCAAATGATCAATACAAACTTCTAGCTTTTCTGTATCTGTAGGACATTCAATTTCTTTCATATTAATTGCTTGATTTATCTGTTTGAATATCCATGGATTACCCTTTACTCCTCTTGCTACCATAACACCGTCACAATTAGTTAATCTTTTCATATCAATTGCATCTTTAGCACAAAAAATATCTCCATTCCCTATAACGGGAATAGATACCTTGTCTTTTACTTGTCTTATTATATCCCAATCAGCCTTTCCTGAATACATTTGTTCCTTAGTTCTTCCATGTACTGTTACAGCATCCACTCCAGCTTGCTCCATTCTTTGTGCAAAATCCACAGCATTAATATTTTTAGAGTCAAAACCTTTTCTAAATTTAACAGTAACAGGTTTTACAGATGCTTTCTTAACCTCTTGTACTATATCTGCTGCTAACTTAGGATCGTTCATCAATGCTGAACCTTCACCATTTTTAACTATTTTAGGTACTGGACATCCCATATTTATATCAATTAAGCATATATCTTTATTTTCATTAAAACAATCACATATTTTAGCCATAATATATGAATCACTTCCAAAAATCTGTACTGCTATTGGTTTTTCTTTATCAGAGATTTTTAAAAGCTTTTTAGTATTTTCACTACCATAATACATACCTTTAGCACTTACCATTTCTGTATAACTAAGTCCACAACCCATTTCTTTACATATTTCTCTAAAAGCTATATCTGTAACACCTGCCATAGGTGCTAAAAAAACTTCATTATTGAATTCTAAATTTCCTATTTTCATTCACACACCTACTTTGCATTCTTCTCATATATAATCTTTAATCCTTGTAAAGTTAAAATAGGATTTATTACATCTATTGTTTTAGATTCACCATATATAAGTTTAGCAAATCCTCCAGTGGCTACAACAAAAGTTTCATTTTCTCCTAATTCTCTCATTTCTTCTTTTATCTTATTTACTATATAATCAACTTGCCCAATATAACCATAAACTATTCCTGCTTGCATACTTTTTACTGTATTTTTACATATTATCTTTTTAGTTTTCAACAATTCTACTCTAGGAAGTTTTGCTGCCCTCTCAAATAAAGCTTCTGACGATATTCTTATTCCAGGACATATTACTCCTCCAAGATAATTTCCGTTTCCTGATACAACACAAAAAGTAGTGGCTGTTCCAAAATCTATTATTATAAGAGGTTTTTTATAGATTTCATGAGCTGCTACTGCATTAACTATTCTATCTGCTCCAACTTCTTTGGGATTATCATATTTTATATTAATACCTGTCTTTACCCCTGGTCCTACAACTATAGGTTGTACTCTAAAATATTTTTGTATCATATGTTCTAATGAATACATAATATTAGGAACTACTGATGAAATTATAACTCCCTTTACATCATTAGCATTTATCTGTTTTTGCCTAAATAGCTCCATAACTTGAATTCCATATTCATCTGCACTTCTTGTAGCTTGTGTAGATAATCTCCATTCTACAACTAATCTATCTTCTTTATATATACCTAAAACAATGTTTGTATTCCCAACATCTACAACTAAAATCAATTTTTAACACCCCTTATAAATTATAAGAGCAGCTGTACAGCTGCTCTTACGTCTTAGCTTAATAATCGATGATTAACAATTTAATTTTAACAACTAAATATTATTTGTCAAGTTAATTTTTAACTATACCCCAAACATTGTAAGAAGTATTCCTGCTGCTACTGCTGTTCCTATAACACCTGCAACATTAGGTCCCATTGCATTCATAAGTAAGAAATTTCCTGGATCCTCTTCTTGTCCAACTTTTTGAGCAACTCTTGATGCCATAGGTACAGCTGAAACACCTGCTGCTCCTATAAGTGGATTTATCTTACCACCTGTAGCTTTATACATTATCTTACCAATAAGTACTCCTGCTGCAGTACTTATTCCAAATGCAACCATTCCTAATACAACAATCTTGATTGTTCCCGGTTGTATAAATATTTCACCTCTAGCTGTAGCTCCTACTGTTAATCCTAAGAAAATAGTTACTATATTTGTTAGCGCATTCTGTGCTGTGTTTGACAATCTTTCAACAACTCCACATTCTTTAAATAAATTACCAAGCATCAACATACCAATTAAAGATGCAACTGATGGAAGTAATAGAACTACTAATATAGTTACTACTATAGGAAATACAACTTTTTCAACTTTTTTAACTTTTCTAAGTTGTCCCATTCTTACTGTTCGTTCTTTCTTAGTTGTTAATGCTCTCATTATTGGAGGTTGTATCATTGGAACTAATGCCATATACGAATAAGCTGCTACAGCTATAGCTCCTAAAAGTTCCGGAGCTAATTTACTTGATAAATATATTGCAGTAGGTCCATCTGCTCCTCCTATTATTCCTATAGATGCAGCCTGTTGAGGTGTAAATCCCATAAGTATAGCGCATAAAAACGCGAAAAAAACACCAAACTGTGCTCCTGCTCCCATCAAAACACTCCAAGGGTTAGCTAATAATGGACTAAAATCCGTCATAGCTCCTACCCCTAGAAAAATCAATGGTGGATATATATCTGCTTCTACTCCTTGATATAAGTACCATAGTAATCCTCCAGCCTGTCCGTTAGTTGGAGGACTCATAATACCTGTTGCTGGCAAATTAGCTAATATCATTCCAAAAGAAATTGGTATAAGTAAAAGTGGTTCAAATTCTTTTTTAATTGCTAAATATATAAGAACAAATGCAACTAAAAGCATTACTATCTGTCTCCATCCAATTGCCGCGAATCCAGAAGAAAGCCAAATTTCTCTTAATGCATTCAACATTTTCTTTTCCCTCTTCCTCTTTTATTGAATTACTGCTAAAACGTCTCCAGTGTTTACTGAAATTCCTTCTGATACATTAACTTCTACTATTTTTCCATCATGTGGTGCCATTATTTCATTTTCCATTTTCATAGCTTCTAGTACAAATAATACATCACCTTTTTTAAATGTATCTCCTTTTGACACATTTACTTTTAATATTTTTCCTGGCATTGGGCATTCGATTTTTTCACCTTCAGAATTTGATTGTTTAGGCTTTGGAGCTGTTTTAGTCTGTGGTACTTTCTTTTGTTGTTTTGATTCAACTTGTGCTAAAGTTGCTGCACTTTCAGAAAAATCTCCTTCAACTTCTTCAACTTCAACCTCATATCTATTTCCATTAACATTAACAATATATTTTTTCATTTTATTCATCCTCCCATTTTACTTTAAGCTACTTTTTATAGCTGTATCTCTCCAATTACTTCCATTATTTAACCTTCTTATACTTTTTATTTGTAATCTATCACTTGGCACATCTGAACAAGTTGACAACGCCGCCATTATAGCTGCCACTATTTCAAGTTCATTATCTTGTTCTTCTATTACTTCAGGCTTTTCTATCACTTTAAGATCTGACTTATCAGCTTTAATTTCTTTCTTCTTATCTCTAAGTATAAAGGTTTGAATGTTTATAATTAATGCTATACATACTAAAACCGTAAATACTAAAAGCATAGAAAAGATTGTTATTTCTAATCCTTCTAAAATGGACATTTTTATTCCCCCTATATCAATATACTACCATGTTTTTTAGGGTATTTTATTTCTCTTTTACTTTGAAGCATATCAAACATGGCAAATAATCTTTGCTTTGTCTCTGAAGGTATTATTATATCGTCAACATGTCCTTTTTCTGCTGCTAAATATGGACTTGTAAATTCATCAATATGACTATCTATTAATTTTTCCTCTTTTTCCCTTGGATTATCACTACTAATGATATCCTTTTCATATAATTTCTTTGCCATTTCTCTTGGCTCTATTAATGAAATTTTAGCAGATGGCCAAGCATATGTTATATCAAACGATGTTTCTTTACTAGCTAATGTTATATATCCTGCTCCATAAGCCTCTCCTATAATCAAAGCAATTTTTGGCACTTCAGCTTCACTTAATGAATAAACTATCTTAGAAGCAAATACTGCAAGTCCATTTTTTTCTTCTTCTAAACTTACCTCAAATCCTTTTGTATCAACCATAGATAATATTGGTATATTAAAAGCATCACACATTTTAATAAATCTACTTATCTTATCTATATTTTTTATATTTAAACAACCTTTTTCTACATTCTTATTTGTTGCTATTATTCCAACTGATATTCCATTAACTTTTATTAATCCAGTAATTATTGCTTTTTGCCACTTAGAATTAATTTCAATAAGACTTTTTTCATCACTTATCTCATTTATAATTTCATATATATCATAACTTTCAGTTTTAGCAATTTCGTCTAATCTTGATTTAGGAATATTTAAATCAACAGGTTCACTTTCACATACCGAAACTTCTAGATTATTAGAGGGAATGTAACTCATTAGTTTTTTTATTAAGCTAAATGCTTCATCTTCTGTTTTCACTTCTAGTTGTACATTACCATTCCTATTAACATTTTCTGCATTTGAATATGTATTTTTATCAACATATTTTTCTTCTTTTTCTATAAGCTTTTGAGATGAATTTATACATAAGCTTCCACACTTATCTACTACAATAGTAAAATCACTCATCGTAGCACTTAATGCTGCTATTCCTTCACAAGGTCCAACTATAACTGCTATTTGAGGAACTACACCTGATAGACTTGTATTTAAATTTATTATTTTACCGTAAGCTTCCAAGGCATCTAATCCATCAGATATTTTTGCACCTACAGAATCCATAATTTGTATTAAAGGAGCTCCCATTTTTTGTGCCATTTTCATTATTCTACATATTTTATTACTGTTAGTTTTATTTATCAAACCACCATTAACAGTATAATCTTGACTATATAAATAAACTAACCTTCCATTTATTGTTCCATAACCAGTTATTACACCTGCTCCATTTTTTTCTATTAAATTACCTATTTCAATAAACGAGCCTTCATCTAAAACTTGTAATATTCTCTCTCTTGCAGTCATTTTGCCTAAATTATGTTGTATGTTAACCTTTTCTTGACCTCCTCCTTGAATATTTTCATTCTTTATACTTATCAAATTCTCTACTTTATCCATAGATTTTCCTCCTAACCAAATATAAAAAAACTAACCCTATTCATACTTAGAATACCATAAAAAATGAATTTTGTATATATTTTTTTGCAAGTTTTACTTCATTTTTCTGTGTTTTTAAAAAATAAAATGCCACCTAAATATTCAGGTGACATTTTATTTTTAATATATTATTCATTTATGTAACTCAAACCTATAATTAAAACAATCCTACTATTTCTCCATCCTCAAAGATATCCATATTATTAGCAGCAGGTACCTTAGGTAATCCTGGCATAGTCATAACATTTCCTGTTAAAACTACTATAAATCCTGCACCATTTGAAATTTTAATTTCTTTTACTTCAATATCAAATCCTTCAGGCCTTGCAAGTAGCTTAGGATTATCTGATAAAGAATACTGTGTTTTAGCTACACAAATTGGCAATTTATCTAACTTAAAATTCTCTAGGTTTTTAATTTCATTACTTGCTTTTTTAGTATAATTCACTTTCTGTGCTCCATATATCTCTGTTGCTATTATCTTCATTTTCTCTTTTATACTTAATTTTTCATCGTACAAAACTTTGAAATCATTATTATTCTCTTCAATAACTTCGAGTACTTTATTAGCTAAATCTAATCCTCCTTCACTTCCTTTTTCCCAAACCTCAGTTAAAGATACCTTTACTCCCAATTTATCACAATGATTTTGAATAAATTTAATTTCTTCTTCACTATCAGTACTAAATCTATTAATTGCCACTACAGCATCTAAATTATACTTCTTTATATTTTCTATTTGCTTATCTAAATTTTCTATACCTATTGATAACGCTTGTATATTTGGATTTGATAATTCATCTTTTGCTACTCCTCCATGATGTTTAATAGCTCTAATTGTAGCAACAACTACAACACAACTTGGTTTAATTCCTGCATATCTACATTTTATATCAAGAAATTTTTCTGCACCAAGATCTGCACCAAATCCAGCCTCTGTTACTACATAATCTCCTAATTTTAATGCAGTCTTCGTAGCAATAATACTATTACATCCATGAGCAATATTCGCAAATGGTCCTCCATGTATTATAACAGGATTATTTTCTAGCGTTTGAACTAAATTAGGCTTTATAGCATCCTTCATAAGAAGTGCCATAGCTCCTTCCATATTTAAGTCTTTACAATACACAGGCTTTCCCTCTAAATTATATGCAACAATTATCTTTCCTAATCTATCCTTTAAATCCATCAAATCATTTGCTAAACATAAAATAGCCATTACTTCTGATGCTACTGTTATTGTAAATCCATCTTCTCTTGGAAAACCATTTACTTTTCCTCCAAGACCAACTACTATATTTCTAAGAGCCCTATCATTCATATCCATAACTCTTTTAAATATAATTCTTCTTTGATCTATATTTAACTTGTTTCCTTGATGTATATGATTATCTATAGCTGCACATAACAAATTATTAGCTGAAGTTATAGCATGATTATCTCCCGTAAAATGAAGATTTATATCTTCCATAGGTACTACTTGAGCATATCCTCCTCCTGCAGCTCCGCCCTTTATTCCAAAGACAGGTCCTAATGAAGGTTCTCTTAAAGCCATAACTGTTTTTTTATTTATCTTATTTAATGCATCTCCTAACCCTATAGTTACAGTTGACTTACCTTCTCCCGCTGGAGTTGGATTAATAGCCGTAACTAAAATCAATTTACCATCTGTTTTTTGTTGCTTTTCTCTCAAAACATCCAAAGAAATTTTACACTTGTACTTTCCATACAAATCAATATCATCATGATTCAAACCTATTCCTTTAGCAACATCTTCAATAAGCTCCATGGAAGCATTTTGTGCAATTTGTATATCACTTTTCATACACCCACCATCCTTATCATTTTTCTTTTGTTACATGTTATAGTAATAACTTAAATTTTATCATTATAATAACAATATCACAAATAAAGTACATCACATTATATTACGATTTTTAGCATTAGTCTTGTATTTTCTCCATAAACTCTTTTTCATGTACTATATAACGTACATGTGTACCTATTCCAATCTTTCCTATTTCATCCCATGCTGTAACATTAAAATATAGTTTTTTACCTTCTACTTTAACTAACTTTGCTTCACATTTAACTTTCATACCTATTGGTGTAGCTTTAATATGTCTAATTCTAACTTCTATACCTACAGTAGTATATCCGCATGGCAAATGTAAATCCACACAATTTTTTGATGTATTTTCCATAAGTGCTATCATTCCAGGAGTAGCAAAAACTTGAAGAGTTCCTGACTCGAATTTAACTGCTGTATCATTTTGTGTTACTTTTTTTTCTATTAAACAATTTAGTCCTTCTTTTATATTAAAATCCATCACTATACATCTCCTATGCAAAATTATATTACTCAACTTTCACATAAAAAATACTTTCTATCTATATATTTATTGCATTAATTATTTCCCTCTGGGAAAGTTGATTATATTGTTAATTACATTTTAATTGATTTAGAATAAAGATATAAGTATATTTATAAATTTTATAAGAATAATTTTCTTATAAATTAAAAGCAGAAGTTTAAAAAACTTCTGCTTTTAATTATCTATTCTTATTCCATTTTATTATCATTGTTATTATTTGATTCTACATCATTAGTTGCAACTTCTACACTATTAGCTGCAATTTCTTCACTAATTTTTTCACTACTATCCTCATTAATTTCTTTTATCTCATCAGATTTTTCTTCTTGTGATTCATTTTCTGAATTTGATATTTTTTTCATTTCTTCATTTTTTTCTAATATCATTTTTTCTACATCAATTTTTCCATCTATTATGCCGTTAAATTCATCAGCATTCAATTTTTCTTTTTCTATTAAGGCCTTTGCAACTGAATGAAGTTTATCTATATTTTCTGTTAGTATTCTTTCTGCTTTCATGTAAGCTTCATCAATAAGCCTTTTTATCTCACTATCAATCTTAGAAGCTACTTCTTCACCATAATTTCTTGATCTTCCTATATCTCTTCCAAGAAATACTTCTTCATGCCCACTACCAAATGCAATTGGTCCTAGTTCATCACTCATTCCAAACTCCATAACCATTTTTCTTGCAATAGCTGTGGCTCTATCAATATCATTTTTAGCTCCAGTACTTATATCTCCAATTATTAGCCTTTCTGCTACTTTTCCTCCTAATAAACTAACCATTTCATCTTCAAGTCTTAATTTAGAAGTATATGCTCTATCCTCTTCTGGCAAATGCATAGTATATCCACCTGCCATTCCTCTTGGAATTATACTTATTTCATGTACTGGGTCAGCATTTGGTAAAAACTTAGCAACTACTGCATGACCGCCTTCATGGTAAGCTGTAAGTCTTTTATCTTTATCACTAATAACCCTACTTTTCTTTTCTGGTCCTGCCACAACTCTTGTTATGGCTTCTTCCAATTCTTCCATTCCTATTGCTTTCTTATTATTCCTTACTGTTAAAAGTGCAGCTTCATTCATTAGATTTTCAAGATCTGCACCGGTAAATCCTGGTGTCCTTTTAGCTAATACATCAAGTTTAACATCCTCAACTAATGGTTTATTTTTTGAATGAACTTTTAATATTTCTTCTCTACCTTTTACATCTGGTTGGGCAACTAATATCTGTCTATCAAATCTACCAGGTCTTAATAACGCTGGATCTAAAATATCTGGTCTATTAGTTGCTGCTATCATTATTATTCCTTCATTTACTCCAAATCCATCCATTTCTACCAAAAGCTGGTTCAAAGTTTGTTCTCTTTCGTCATGTCCTCCGCCAAGTCCAGCTCCTCTTTGTCTACCTACAGCATCTATTTCATCAATAAATACAATACATGGAGAATTTTTCTTTGCCTGTTCAAATAAATCTCTAACTCTTGAAGCACCTACTCCAACAAACATTTCAACGAAATCTGAACCTGAGATACTAAAGAAAGGTACTCCAGCCTCACCTGCTACAGCTTTAGCAAGTAATGTTTTACCTGTTCCCGGTGGTCCTACTAGTAAAACACCTTTAGGTATTCTAGCTCCTACTTCTATATATTTTTTTGGTGATTTTAAAAATTCAACTATCTCCTGCAATTCTCCTTTTTCTTCATCAGCACCTGCAACATCCTTAAATGTAACCTTCCTCTTATCATTTGTGGCTAATTTAGCTTTACTTTTACCAAAGTTCATTACTCCTCTATTACCGCCACCTTGAGCTTGTTGCATAAATATAAACCAAAATCCAACTAGCATAAGTATTGCTATAATTGTAGGTAACCAGCTTAACCATATTGGTGACTTTGCTGGAGCTACATATTCTTCATTAACTTGAGGTTTTGGATATTCTTTCATAAATTCATAAAGTCTATCTTTATCAACAATAGTTTGAATTTGTTTTCCATCTTTTAACTTAGCTGTTAATGTCTCATCTGGTTTAACTTGTATACTTACTACATTATCTCCTATCCATTCCTGCTTGAATTTTCCAAAAGATATGGTATTGGCATTTTTACCTGATTCTACTAGTGCTAATGCTGCAAACATCACTAATACCAAAACTACTATCCATACCGCTGCACTAGAAAATTTCTTCATCTTAGGCCCTCCCCTTTCTGTTATAGTTTTTATAAAATTTTATCATACTGAATTTTTCTTGACAACGTCTTATATCATTTATTTATATAATTCTTCTTTTAAAATACCTATATATGGTAAATTTCTGTATTTTTCTGCAAAATCTATACCATATCCTACTATAAAATAATCTGGAACATTATAACCTGAATATTTAACATCTATTTCTATTTCTCTTCTTTCTGGTTTATTAAGTAAACATGCTATTTCTAAACTTTTTGGATTTCTTGACTTTAAATACTTCATTAGATATTTCAGCGTAATTCCTGTATCAATTATATCTTCAACTATAATTATATGTTTTCCTTTAATCTGAAAATCTAGATCTTTTAATATTCTAACTACTCCTGAAGTCTCTGTAGAATTGCCATAACTTGAAACTGCCATGAAATCCATTTGACAAGGTATAGTTATTTCTCTCAATAAATCTGACATAAACATAACAGAACCTTTTAGAATTCCTACAAGTACTAAATCCTTACCCTCATAATCTCTATTTATATTCTTTCCTATTTCTTTTATTTTATCTTTTAACTGTTCTTGAGAATATAAAATTTCTTTTATATCATTATTGATATTTTGCATTAATATTTTCCCCTTTCTCAATATGTATTTTTAATATTTTTCTTGTATTTCTATCAATTTTATATTTTTCACTTATTCTATAACCTACCACCCATCCAATATTGTTGCCAAAACATATAAGTGGTATCCTATCTCTTTCATCTTTTGGAATCTTTAAATCCATAAATAAATCTTTTAACTTTTTACTTCCTTTCATTCCAAGTGGCGTAAATCTATCACCCTTTCTTCTAAATCTAAGCAATATATCACCTTGAATCTTTTCAAAATCAAAATATTTAATATACTCATTACTCTCATACTTAATATTGATATTATTTTCTTCAATACATGTGTTTATATTAATAGATAAATTATTGATATATTGTTTTGAATTTAAATTAATTCTTACTTGTTCATTACTATCAAAATTCATATCTTGTTTATTATATATGTATATATCACCATAGTTATTTGTAACAATTAAATTACCTGGTAAATTTATTTTTTTACCAGTAGAATGTTTTTGAATTTTAAGTATATCATATATATGTTTTTTCTCTAAATTATATAAATTTCCCTTTATTTTTAATAAACATATTCTCACAACTCTAGTTAAAATTGCTTCATCTTCATAAAATATTTGTTTATTTATTATTATTTTACCATTTTTAAAATTACAATACATTTCATATTTATCATTGGCTAGTTTTTCTAAATATTCATTATCTTTAGAAACTATTTCCGAAAACCTATTTATAGTATTGATGATATCCTTATTGAAATTTTTTTCTATATATGGTATTAATTCTAATCTTATTTTATTTCTTGAATAAATATTTTCTAAATTAGTTTTATCTATTCTAGTGTCAATGTTATTCTGTTTGCAATATTCTTCAATCTCTTGCCTTGTAAGATTAATTATTGGTCTTACTATAACATTGTCCCTGATAGGCTTTATACCACTAAGCCCATCTAATCCTGTTCCTCTAATTATTCTCATGATTACTGTTTCAGCTTTATCATTAGCATTATGTGCTACAGCTATCTTTTGAGCTTTTGTTTTATCTTTTACTTCATGAAAAAATTGGTATCTTGCTTCTCTTCCTGCTAATTCACAAGAAATATTTTTATCATTTGCCAGCTTATTCACATCTACTCTTTTACTAAAAAATTTTACTCCTACTTTTTCGCAAAACTTTTCAACACATTTTTCATCTTCGTCTGCATCTTTCCCCCTTAAACAGTGATTTAAATGCGCCACTACAATACTTATGTCTAATTGATTCTTAATATTATACAACATATGTAAAAGGCACATAGAATCTGGTCCTCCAGATACAGCAACTATAACTTTATCTCCTTTTGCAAACATATTATTTACTTTTATAGTTTCTAGTACTTTATCTAACACTATGTAACACTTCCTAATCTTAAAATTTGGATATCGTTTCAGTATGTTTCTACAATATTTATCTTACTATCATTTATACCAATTTAAGACCCTTTAACATTATATCACACTATTATTCAATGATTATATCAGTAACATAAATAAAAATTTTTAGCATAAATAATTATAACATAAATAAAGAATGAGAATAAGATTGATTTTAATCACTCTTTCTCATTCATTTAATTAATTTAATATAGACTATATACTTTTGAAACTAATACAGTCATATCATCTCTTACCTTTTCATTGCTCAGTTCTACTGATTTATTTATTAATCCTTCTGCTATTTCTTTAGGATTATTGCTATTAATATTTTTCAAATAATCTACAACCCAATCCTCTTTTCCAACATTTTCACTATTATAATCTGTAACACCATCACTTAGCATTACTATCATGTCACCTTTTTGAACTTTATATTTAGTTACTTCTATATCAACTTTATCTAATATACCAATAGGTAATGTCTTAGATTTTATAACTTCAACTTTCTTTCCCCTTTTTATAAAACTGGCAACAGCTCCTACTTTTATAAAATCAACTTCACCAGTATATAAATCTACATCACTTAAATCAACAGTTGTAAACTTTTCTTCATCACAGAATTTCAATGACATTATTGAATTTACCAAATTTATAGCTGTAGTTTTACTGAAACCTGATTCCATACATTTTTCTATAAGTTCTACAACAGCTTTACTTTCCTCGCTTGCTTCTGGTCCTGAACCCATCCCATCACTTATAATAGTCAAATAATTTCCATCATTTAAGCTTCCAAAACTATAACTATCTCCATTATAGCTTTCTCCTTGCTTACACTTTCTTTGAACATTAGATGAAACATAATATTTAGGCATTTGTTCTATAGTAACAGTACATTCATTATTTATAGGATCAATGCAGCATCTTTCCTCTGCAACACACATATTTTTTCCTGTGATTTTATTCATTAAGGGTAATATTTCTTTTACACACATTTGTTTTCCTGAACAAGCTTTTAATGTTAATCTAATAATGTCTTTTCCTTTTTTATCATTAAAACATACAATATCTTTATACTTTATTTCTTCTTTTCTAAAAAACTTAATAATTTCCTTTTCTAATGGTATATTAAATTTTATCTCATAATTAAATTCACTAATTATCTCTTGTAGTGACTTTGACATATTATTTATTTGACCTGCTAAAATATTTCTACCTTCATTTAATCTTTCTCTCCACAATTCATTTATTATATAATTATTAACTATAATTTGAGTATTTTTAATTAATAAGCTTTTATTTATGCACTTTTTTTCAAGTTCCTTAGGAAAATTTTTTTTATGATGTTGATAATTATCTATCAATTCACCAAATGCAGAATACGTATAATGTAACTCTCTTTTCCAACACATAGATTTCATATTACAATTACTGCAAACTCTGTCACACAAATTTTCTATCATCAATGTACTTTTATTTTTCATACACAACTTTTCATTTTTAGATAAATTAGTTAAAGTTTGTGACATATCATTAAGAACACTTGAAAAATTATTTAATCTATTAACAAATACATTTCTTATTTTATTAACATAATTTTGGTTAATATGTTTCTCTTTATTATTTGAATTTAGCTCTAAAGCCAGTTTATTATAATATTTACTAGGTACAATTAAAAATATACAACTACTAATCAAAACTTCTATAATACTTAAATGGTAAATATTTTTTGAATACATTAAAATTATAGAAAATGTAATGATCACAGCCACAGCAGTTATCCATCTACCTACTTCTCTAAAAATTCCTCCTATTAACCCACATAAACCATAAATACTAATAAAAAGCATCATATCCTTTGAACCCATTCCAATAACAGCACCTATAGCCACACCACTAGCTGAACCTACCGCACTACCACTTATATAACTTAGTGTCAATATAAACATCAAAGCTAATATATTTGTTATTGAGATATTGCTTATTTTTAAACCCATAGTGCCAGCTATAATCAAAGAAATAAACATTGCCATACTAACTAACTCTTCATTATTAAATAAATGTTTAGTTTTTAAATCTTTAAAACATATAATAGAATAATCAATAATATAATATAATGGAATTATACACGCAATTTGAAAAATAGCTGATAAAAATGTTATTCCTATTGATTTTTGTTGCACAAATAGTTTGTACACAAAAAAAACAATAAGTTCTAATATTAATAAAATTACTAATTTTCTTCTCTTAGGTATTTGTTTTACTATAAATGCAGCTGCAGTTATTGCCCCAATAACTATTAGATACTGTACAAGTTCCTTTATATTAGTGTATGACGATATATACCCCAACATACAGCCACTACAACATATTATATTTATTTTGTTATTATTATAAAGTAATACAACCATTAGAAAAGCTATTCCAAATGGGCACATAGCATCAATCAACATAACTCTACTTATCAAAAATGCTATTAAAAAATACATACTTTGCTTAATAACAACATTAAAATTTAATGTTTTTTTACTTTTTTGTTGTTTGTCTTGTACCTTAGACATTCTTTCATATGGAAAAATATCAACACCATATTGCAACTGATCATCACCTACCTTTATTAATTAATTTTATTATAGCAAAGTGTTCTGGTAATTATTGTCAATTATTGAAAACTATTTAAAATTTCTTTCAGACACTAAAGTCTATTATTTTGTAAATTATTACCATTTAATATTAATTCATTCTTTACTATTTATAAATATAATTCAGTGGTGATGCCTTTCAAGGTAAGATTAATAAAAAAATATGAATTAACAATGCCCACAAATTTATCCACAAAAAAAGTCACTATATTAAAAAGTTTGAAAATATTTGTGGATAAGTTTTATGTTATACACATTGATATATTATTGGATTATTTATTTTCTTTAGAAATGTATTTACTTTATGATTTTTTAGAGAAAATAAAAAAAAGCTCACATGTAGTGAGCTTTAATATGGTAGCGGAAATAGGACTTGAACCTACGACACTTCGGGTATGAACCGAATGCTCTAGCCAGCTGAGCTATTCCGCCATGTGGTTGCGGGGATAGGACTTGAACCTACGACCTTCGGGTTATGAGCCCGACGAGCTACCAGCTGCTCCACCCCGCGCTATATTGGTGCTGAAGACCGGAATCGAACCGGTACGGTGTGTTAGCACCGCAGGATTTTAAGTCCTGTGCGTCTGCCAGTTCCGCCACTCCAGCATAATATTTTATTGAATCATAAAAATATACAAAATAAATTAATGGTTGCGGGGATAGGACTTGAACCTACGACCTTCGGGTTATGAGCCCGACGAGCTACCAGCTGCTCCACCCCGCGCTATTGGTGCTGAAGACCGGAATCGAACCGGTACGGTGTGTTAGCACCGCAGGATTTTAAGTCCTGTGCGTCTGCCAGTTCCGCCACTCCAGCATATATTTTTATGAGACAATTATGATTGTATCATCATGCAACTAAAATGTCAACACTTTCTTTTATCTAGCTACAAATTACTGTTCTTAACAAAATAAGAAACATTGGTAGCGGAAATAGGACTTGAACCTACGACACTTCGGGTATGAACCGAATGCTCTAGCCAGCTGAGCTATTCCGCCATGTGGTTGCGGGGATAGGACTTGAACCTACGACCTTCGGGTTATGAGCCCGACGAGCTACCAGCTGCTCCACCCCGCGCTATTGGTGCTGAAGACCGGAATCGAACCGGTACGGTGTGTTAGCACCGCAGGATTTTAAGTCCTGTGCGTCTGCCAGTTCCGCCACTCCAGCACATCAATATCATCTCTTATTGCTAAGGACAAAATTTATTATATAGTATATAATTAAATATGTCAACATTTTTTTATTTTTATTTATAAAAAAATTTGTACTTTCCACAATAAAAATAAAATTTCCATAATAAAAATAAAAGGCTATTGATAAATCAATAGCCTTTGTTTTTTATAAATTACATGAACTCTTTTTGTTACGCTTGCCACTCTTTACATTTTGATGTTTGCGTAGATCTTGAAATCTCTCTTCACTCTCTTTTAAGAACTTAGACATTCTATCTTCAAAACTAATTGTATCATTTTTAGTTTTTTGTTTTTGCCAATCTATCTCTGCAGGTTTAACAGATTTCTTTACTGGATTAGCTTGTTTTATGGATAAACTTATTCTACCTTTGTCATCTATAGATAATACTTTAACCTTTACCTTATCTTGTTCTTTAAGATGTTTTCTCACATCCTTAACATAAGAATCTGATACTTCAGAAATATGTACAAGTCCTGTTTTTCCCTCCACTTCTACAAATGCACCAAAATTAGTGATATTCACCACTATACCATCCATAATACTTCCAACTTTTAAAGTCATGTTAAAAAGACTCCTCCTTAATAAAATAATGTTTCTATAAATAAATTTAATTTGATATCTTTTAAAAATTAATTCAACTATTTCTTATTTGAACTATTAATTACAGGAGTCTCTCCTTTTTTTATTAAATTTAACTTTTCCCTTGCTAATTTCTCAATATATTTATCGTCTTTGCACATATTTACCTCATCCTGTAATTCTTTCTTGGTTTTATTTACTTGATTTAGTTCTTGTACCTTTTTACTTTTTTCTGATTTTATTTTGCTCATAGTAATTTGCTGATTTATAAAAATGCCTAATACGTAAACTATTAAAACTCCTATTAATATATTTTTTAACCCAATCCTCTTTTTACTCATATAGCATACCCTTTATAAATTATTTTTTTACTTACAATACTTATTTTAAGTTTATTTTACTTTTTATTCAAGTTATTTTTATATTTTTTTTCGTTCTTTTTAAAAATATAAATAATATTTCCAATAATATATGAAATATTATTTGCTAATACTCTAATTAGTTTACCTATAAAGCTTATAAAACCATTCATGAAATAAAAAAAATACTTACTTATCATTTTTAAATATAATATTAGTCCTGCAGCAATATATATATAGCAATACAAACCAAAATATGCATAGTTAGTCAAAAATAAAAATATAAAGACTAATATGGCTGCTAAAATCCAAAATAATATATCCTCTATAAATGTTATGAATTTATTACTATTAATTCCTCTTATTAGTCTATATATATCAAATAACATTCCTGTTAAAACCCCTGCTAAAAAATTTGATATTAATAATTTTAATTGAATACTTGTTGATATTATCATAAAATATCCTACTTAAATAGTTTTGAAAAAAGACTTTCGCTGTCTTTTTTATTTCTATCATTGCTATACGCGCAGGAGTTTATTGTTCCTATGATAATTAAATCACCATTTTGTACATCTAATTTATTCATTTTTAACTGAGAACCTATTATTTTTAATCCACCTAAAACTGTGTTTAAATTAATTTCCTCATCATTAAAACTAATTACTTCTGAAACTCCACTAACATGAATTTTTTTTCGATTTTCTAGGATTAAACTACTTTTTCTATCCTCTATTTTTATTTCCTTTTTTATTTCCATATTAATCCTCCTATAATCCCTAAAGTATCTATACTAAATATATGATTATAGGAGTTATATTAGTACATTAATAATATTGTGTTTCTACATAATAATTTCATACATTTCTTTTGCATTTTCTTTCTTTACATGTTGTGCTATGTTAATTATTCTTGCTTTCATAGTACTATTTGCAAATTGTATTTCTATTGTATCTCCTTCATTTATTACTGTACTAGGTTTTGCTGTTTTTCCATTTATCAATACTTTTCCGCTTTCACATACCTCTTTTGCTACAGTTCTTCTCTTTATTATTCTAGAAACTTTAAGATATTTATCTAATCTCATGTCATACCCCCCTATTATTTCTTTGTTCAAAATTATAATAAAAAGCCTAGATTTGCATCTAGGCTTTTTACAAGTAATCTTTAAAACTACTTATTAACTCTTTCTTTAAATTCTTTACCAGGTTTAAATACTGGAACAGTAGATGCTGGAATTATTATTTCTTCCTTAGTTCTTGGATTTCTTCCAACTCTTTCTGCTCTTTGACGAGTTTCAAAAGTTCCAAATCCTATTAATTGAACTTTTTCTCCTTTTTCCAAAGTTTCTTGTACGCTTTCAATAAACGCCTTTAATGCTGTTTCTGCGTCCTTCTTAGTTAATTTACTTTTTTCTGCCATGCTTGTTATTAAATCAGCTTTATTCACCTTTGTTACCTCCTTAAATATTAGAGTACGCTATTGAATAAGCATATTCTTCATTTTTTTTTAAAATCCTTCTTTTTAATTACTTTTTTTGTTTTTTTGCTTCATTCCATAAATTGTCCATTTCTTTTAAAGTCATTTGTTGTAATTTTAAACCTTGTTCAATAGCTCTTTGTTCTATGTATTGAAATCTAGATATAAATTTATCTATAGTATAATTTAAAGCATATTCAGGGTCAATGTCAAGAAATCTTGCAACATTTACACAAGCAAATATTAAATCTCCTATTTCTTCTGTTATTATACCCTTGTTTTTGCTTTTGTATACATTTTTTACCTCATAATATTCTTCCAATATTTTTTCCATGGCTGGTTCAATATTTTCCCAATCAAATCCAACCTTTGCAGCTTTTTCTTGAACTTTAATAGATTTCATAAGAGCTGGAAGTTCTTTAGGAACATGCTTTAATGTATCTGTATACGTCTTTAATCCTTGTTCCTTTTTCTTTATTTTCTCCCAATTGTCTAAAACCTCATCAGTATTGCTTACTTTCAAATCTCCAAAAATATGAGGATGTCTTTCAATCATTTTATTACATATTCCTTTAATTACATCATTTATATTAAAATAGCCATCCTCTTCTCCTAGCTTAGAATGGAACACAACTTGTAATAATACATCTCCTAGTTCTTCTGATAACTTATCATCGTCTTTTTCATCAATAGCCTCTATAACTTCATAACATTCCTCTATCAAACATTTTCTTAAAGTTTCATGAGTTTGTTCTTTATCCCAAGGGCAACCATCTTCTCCTCTTAGTATATCCATTATTCCTATTAAATCACTAAAATCTTTTGTATTATCCAAATCTTTTGGAACATATATAGTAGTTAAATAATCTATATCCTCTTGTCTATCAAGTTCATATAAATGAATTTTTCTTATACTTTCTGATTCTTTAACTCCTGCCGCTCTTACAAAGTAAATTTCGGTCTCATCATCATAATACTCAAGTAATCTCAGCTTAACTTCTGATGCAATATACTTATTATATACCTGAGTTATAATAAATCCAACTCTTTTATCTAAAATTTGTTTCTTAATATCAAAAGCATCTATTATTTTTATTCCTTCTACTGGATCAATTTTTAAACTTTCCATTATTGCATCTATAAAACTTACTGCTGGAATTATACTTGTTTCTATACCTTTTTCTGTACATAATTTATTTAAAATAGCAACTGATTTTTCTGCAACTAAAGGGTGTCCTGGTACTGCATATACTACATCATGGTATTTTTCATGTTTTTTTGTCAAATCATTTGCAATAAATTCATAAACTTCATCAAAATTTTTAGCTTGTTCATATTTATAATCATATGTTTCAAAATTAATACCCAATTGATTTATATAATCAATTGTTGGATGTTTATCTGTTCTAAAAAATATATGTTGTGTATCCTTTAATGCTTCTAATGCACCAATTGTAAGAGATTCTTTAGAACCAGGGCCTAGTCCTACAATCTTAATCATACCGTTCCCCTCTTTATACTTTATTTTTTTATAAACTTATCTTTAACATATCCATACTCAAAAATGCCAAATATGAATATTAAAAAAGCATATATTACTATTCCAACTAAAATTGATATTATACAAGAAATATTAATATTCATTGTATTATTATATACATAGTTGTAAAGAAATACAACACCAAATATCATTATTGCAGAAGCCCAACCTGGTTTAATAGCAATATTATAGTAATTTATTGAAATGTTTAAGTGTTTTCTTAATAATTTCATATTTAATAATGCTGATATAAAATATCCCACTATAGTACCAATAGCTGCTCCATAAACATTTATCATAGGAATCGGTACTAATACAAATGTTATCAATGTTTTAATTATGCATCCAATAAATAAATTTATTACAGGAGCTTTACACTTACCAACACCTTGTAAAATAGCCGTAGTAGTTTGGGCTATTATTATAAATGGAACAGATATGCTTAAGTATTTTAGTATTGTATATCCTCCAATTTGCCCTTTAAACACTAAATTTAAAATTGGTAAAGCCATGAAACTTAAACCTAAACATGAAGGTATTGCTATGATAAATGCAATTTTCAGTGCTGCTTCAACTTTATTTTTCACTTCTTTTTTTCTATTCAATATGTGAGCCTCAGATATTATAGGAACTAGAGAACAACTAAGTGCCATAGACAGTCCTAAAGGAACATTTATTAATACAGATGCTTTTCCTGTTAATTGACTGTATAAAACTGTAGCCTCTTGATAATTATAACCGGCTTGTAATAATTTTTGAGGTACTAATATAGAATCTATTAGACCCATAATTCCACCAACTGCTGCACCTAATGAGATTGGTATAGCTATATTCAATAACTCTCCCATTACTTTATTATTGTTTTTTATCTTTTTTCTATAAAAATTAACTCTTACTCCCATGTATTTTATTATCAAATATATATCAGATAAAATTCCTCCGGCTGAAGCACCTAATGCTGCTCCTGCTGCTGAGTATTCAATTCCTTTAGGTAATAGCATATATGCCAATCCTACTCCAAATATAACTCTACCAATTTGCTCTAAAAATTGCGAAATAGCCGTAGGGGTCATATTTTGTAATCCTTGAAAAAAACCTCTTAAACAGCTCATAATAGAAATAAATATAGGTGCAATAGAAATTGCTATAAGTGCATAATAAGCCTTAGGATCCCATTTTAATATTGTTACTATTTTCTTAGAAAAAGAAAGTAAAATTCCTGAAAAACCTATGCTTAATATTATCATTAACAATACAGATTTTCTAAGTACTTGTATTATTCCCTCTTTATCATTAATAGCATTTTTTTCAGATATCATTTTAGATACTGCTACAGGAATTCCTGATGATACAGCAATAAATACTGCATATAAAGGGTACGACATTTGATAATACCCCATCCCTTCATCTCCTATAAGATTTTGGAGAGGTATCCTAAAAAATATACCTAAAAATCTCGTAAATATACTAGCTATTCCCAGTATTAGTGTTCCTTTTATTAAAGATTGTTTTTTCATCCTTTTTACCCCATCCCTATAACCTAACATTATATTTAATTAATATTTACATAAGTAGTTCTTTATTACTTACATGTAAAATATTTTTTAATATGGGGAATAAATATTTAAATTTTATTTTAAAAAAGGATAAAATAAATTCATCAAATAAAAATTTGATGAATTTATTTTGTTACTCTTAGTTAATATTAAAATTATCATTTCAAAAAGAACAAATGGCATATATGCCATTTATTCCATTTGTTTTCCTAAAAATGCAGCTGCAGTTTGAGCTAGTTTCATTTCTAAATCAGGAACTTCTTCAGCTTCCTCTTTGCATATTATTATAACTGCTCCAATTGCATCTCCTTCTGCTATTATAGGAGCTACAGCCATCCCTTCATATTTCCCTTCTATTTCCTCATCATCATATATAGGTATTACTTTAGCTTTATCTAAGAAAACAGTTTTTCTTTCTTCTATTATTTGTTCAAGTTCATTACTTATTCTCTTATCTAAGTATTCTTTTTTTGTTAATCCACTTATTGAAACAATAGTGTCTTTATCACATACCACTATACTGTTACCTGTAGAATAATTTAATGCATCTGCATATTCATTAGAAAAATCTGTTAACTCTCCTATTGGAGAATATTTTTTAAGAATAATTCCACCTTGTCTATCTGTAAATATTTCTAGTGGATCGCCTTCTCTTATTCTTAAAGTTCTTCTTATTTCTTTTGGTATAACTACTCTTCCTAAATCATCTATACGTCTAACTATACCTGTTGCCTTCATTTGTTTTCCCTCCTTAAAATTATATGTAAAACAAAACTTATTTGTATTCATATTATCTTTCTAAATATGAAATTTTATACACAAATGTTATACTGATTAGAAAATTTAACATAAAAATTAAAAATACCACAATTATTTGCATATATATTTATAACAAATTATAACCAAATAGTTTAATTTTTCTATAAATTTAAAATAAACTAATTTATTTGTTATATATTCAGATATATATTTATGTACTTTACTATTCATCATAATTCCAATGATGATTTTTTTATCTTATATTATAATTATATTACTTTTTACGATATTTTTCGACAAAATTCCAGAATATTTTACAGGGAATTGAAGGTCTTTCAGTATATTTTTATATTTATATATTAATTTTAATAAATAATCATATATATATCTATAAATATAAATATTTGATATATTTAAATAATTTAATATTAATTGAATTAAATGCTAAATAATATAATTTTTAAATACATTATAAATATATTATTATATGCTATTTAATAGAATTAAGTTCTTTCAATAAAATCAATAAAAGCACATATTGATAAAAAATAACTTCATTGATAAATTTTAAAACTTATTGAAGTATATTTTTAAACAATATCTGCTTTCTTACAAAAATTAAAAACATGTAAGAATTTTTGATTATTCTCACATGTTTTTAGTTCTTTTAATTATAACTTAGCATCATAAATTTTTATTTTAGCATCTTTTTTCCATTGTTCTAATATTTTTTTCCATTCAGTGCTTTTCTTACCAGCAACTACTTTTTCTTCTACCTGTTTTTTTACATCTGCCAATTTCTTAATTGGATATTCTTCTTTCTTTATACATTTTATAATATGCCATCCAAATTGAGTTTTAACTGGTGTAGAAACAGTTCCTTCCTTCAATGCTTGTGCTGCTGTCATAAACATTCTATCGTAATTAGGATCATTATACTTAATAAATCCTAAATCTCCGCCTTTTTCATTTGCTGTTTTATCAGTTGATACTTCTTTTGCTACTTTTGCAAAATCCTCACCCTTATCAAGTCTAGCTTTTGCTTTTTTTGCTTCTTCTTCAGTTTTAACTAATATATGTGAAACATGTATTCTATTGGGTTTTTCTGTAAAATCTAATAAATGAGAATCATAATAATCTTTTATCTCTTTTTCATTTGCTTTTACATCTTTTAATGCTTTATCATAAACTTTTGGTGCTATAACTCTTATTTTTATAAATTCTTTTAATGTTTCTTCTGTAAATCCGCCTTGTTTTAAATCTTCTTTAAATTTTTTTTCATCATTTTTATAAGTCTTTTTCATTTCATTAAATTGCTTAGTTACTTCTTCATTTATTTTTTTAGAATCTTCTACTTTTAATTCATCTGCCTTTTTCATAATTATTTTTTCCATAGACATTTGCTCTAAAACATTCTGTCTTGTTTCTTTTAAAATAGCTGCAGCTTCTGTATTGTTTTCATAATCTTTACCATACTTCTTTTCCGCAGCTTCAATCGCTTTAGCCATTTGAGGATAATTGTCTACTTCGCCTCTTGTTATTTTTTCACCTGCAACTTTAGCCACAGTTTCATTTTTAATTGCCTCTGGTGTCTTCTTTATCATTTTACATCCTGCTAAAGAGACAATTAAACCACATGCAACTGCTGATATAATTATCTTTTTTATATTGTTCACTTCTCATTCCTCCTATAAATTGTCCATATGAGGTACAATTTTAACTTTAAATTTATTTTATCATAAAATTACTTCTTTTCAACTATTTTACTTATGCACTCTACTATTTCTCTTATTATATTAAGCACTCTTTCTTTCTTAATACCTTTTAATTTATAAGCTAATGCTGGTTTTTCTCCTATTTTAAATACAATTTTCTTACTATATTTATCTAAAATAGTTTTAATAATTTTTTCATTTAATCTTTCTTTTCCTGCAAACGCAAATATTAATTCTTGATTATTTTGACTTATCTCTTCTATTCCTATTATACTAGATAATGATCTTAAGTAAGAAATAATTATCAAATTATTTACACATTCAGGTATATCAGAATATCTGTCTTCTATCTCTTCTTGTATATCCATCATATCTTCATATGATTCTATAGCAGCTATTTTTTTGTATATCTCTATCTTTTGGGTCTCATCTTTAATATATGTACCCGGTATATATGCATCAATACTAATTTTTACATCTGTTTGTACAGGTTCTTTCTGTATTTCACCTTTTATATTATTTATAGTTTCTTCAAGCATTCTACAATATAAATCATACCCAACAGCTGCCATATGCCCATGTTGTGCAGAACCCATCATATTGCCTGCTCCTCTTATTTCTAAATCTCTCATTGCTATTTTAAATCCTGAACCAAGTTCTGTAAAATCCTTTATTGCTTTTAATCTCTTCTCTGCAACTTCTGTTAAAATTTTATCTTTTTTATAAGTCAGATATGCATAAGCAATCTTATTTGATCTACCTACTTTTCCTCTTAATTGATATAATTGAGAAAGTCCCATCTTATCGGCATCATATATTATCATAGTATTTACATTTTGTATATCTATCCCAGTCTCTATTATTGTTGTACATACCAATACATTAACTTCACCTTCCATGAAATCTAACATTACTTTCTCTAATTCTCTTTCTGTCATCTGCCCATGTGCAATTCCTACTTTAGCTTCTGGAACTAATTTACTTAAATATGCTTGCATATCTTTTATACTCTTAACTCTATTATATACAAAATAAACCTGTCCACCTCTACTTATTTCTTTAATAATAGCATCTCTCATAAGTTGCTCATTAAACTCTACTACATATGTCTGAACAGGATATCTATCTTCTGGAGGTGTTTCTATTACACTTATATCTCTAACTCCTGTTAAAGACATATGAAGTGTTCTTGGTATAGGTGTAGCTGTAAGTGTTAAAACATCAACATTTTTCTTAAAGCTTTTTATCTTTTCCTTATGTGCTACCCCAAATCTTTGCTCTTCATCTATTACTAATAGTCCCAAATCTTTAAATTTTACATCCTTCTGAAGTATTCTATGAGTACCTATTAATATATCTACATTTCCTTCTTTTACTGCTTTCAATGTATTTTTTTGTTGTGTAGGTGTTCTAAATCTGCTTATCATATCTATTTTAATTGGGAAATCAGAAAATCTTTTTATTATATTATTATAATGTTGTTCTGCAAGTATTGTAGTTGGAACTAATAATGCTGCTTGTTTTCCATCCATAACAACCTTGAATGCTGTTCTTAATGCAACTTCTGTTTTACCATAACCTACATCACCACAAAGCAATCTATCCATAACCTTATCCGACTCTAAATCATTTTTTATTTCATCTATAGCCGTTACTTGATCCGGTGTTTCTTGAAATGGAAATTCATCTTCAAATTGCTTCTGCCAAACAGTATCTTTTGAATATCTATATCCCTTTAAAGTAGCTCTAACAGCATATAATTTTACTAAATCTTGTGCTATATCATTAATTGATTTTCTTACTTTATTTTTAGTTTTGTTCCATTCATTTCCTCCTAATTTATTAACCCTAGGAATTTTTCCTTCACTGCCTATATACTTTTGAACTAAATCTAATTGTTCAACAGGAACATATAATTTATCATCTTTATCATAAGATAATTCTAAATAATCTTTTTTGCGACCTTGAACATCTAATTGTCTAATTCCTTTATATATACCTATACCATGATTAGCATGTACTACATAATCACCTAATTTTAACTCTGAAAAACTTTTTATTTTACTTACGCCTTTTTGTCTTACTGCTTTTCTTTTCAATTTCCTTTTTGATTCACCAAAAACTTCTTTATCCGATATAACGCATAACTTTAAATCTGCAAACTCAAATCCTTTTAATTGATTACCTGAAGTAACAACCACCTGACCAAGTTTTATCTCTGAAAGCATATCTCTATATATGCTTTCTATTCCTCTATCTCTTAAAGTATTTACTAATCTTTGACCTCTCGTTTTCGTACCTGATAATATTACTGTTCTATATTCCTTTGCCTTTTTTTCTTTAATATCATCTATCAATAAATCTAATTGACCATGATAATTACTAAGTGTTGATTGAGAAAAACTAGTTTCAGATCTAGTTTTTAATATATCCGTTGGTTTAGTTATACAATCTAAACTTATACAAGTATTGCTCTTTATAAATTCATTCACTTGTGCTTTTGGAAATAATAATTGTGATTGTTTTGAAAGAACGCTTGCTCTCTCATAAAAATTTTTATAATCTTCCTCAAATTCAAAATATACACTATCAATTTTACCAAAACATCTTTTTGCATCATCTAATATAATAAACGGATTTCTCACATAATCCAAAAAATTGGATGGCTTATCATAAAAATATGGTAAATAACTTTCTATATTATCAAATTTCCAATTTTGCTTTAATCTTTCCAAATTCTTTTCTATGGATTTTCTAAATTTACCTAATTTTTCATTATTTCCTTTACCTTCAAATTTAGATAATGTGTTTTCTAAATCTTTAGATATTTCTATATATCCTTTCTGTACGTTTTCATTATTTAAAATAATTTCTTTAGCAGGAAATACATGTAAACTATACATTTTCTCAATACTTCTTTGAGATTCAGTATTAAATGTTCTTATAGAATCTATTTCATCATCGAATAGTTCAATTCTGTAAGGAACTGAATGTGTTGGAGGATAAATATCTATTATTCCTCCTCTTATTGAAAATTGTCCCTTACTATCTACTAAAGCAGTTCTTTCATAACCACATTGTATAAGTTTTTCTATTAAATTTTTTATATCTAACTTATCTCCTACTGATATTTTAAACATATATTTTTTAAATATATCAATTGGAGTATATGCAGCAGCTAATGCATCTATAGTTGTAATTATTACTTTTTGTCTTTTCTTCAACATCTGTTCAATAATATTTAATCTTTCCCATCTCAAATCACCTGATACTGCATATATATTATAAAATACCATCTCTTTCATAGGAAAGTAATATACATTATTCATATAAAATGATAAATCTTCATAAAGATTTCTAGCTTCTACATCACTATGTGTTAAAATCAAAACATCTCTATTAATTTCCTCGTAGAAAGAATTAATTAAATAACTTTTTCCTGAATCAGATAAACCATATATATCAATAGGAACATTATTGTTATTGACATTATGCATTATATCTATAAACTTCTGACTTTCTTTCAAAGGCTTTATCAGCCCTGTCAATTTCATATTTAAACACCTCTCAAATTAATCTATATAAACACCATTAAACCTGTTCATAGCTTCACTAACTCCATGTTTTATTATGGTTTCCACAGCATTCAATACTACTTCAAAAACCTTCTCTATATTTTCTTTATCCTTATTTTGAAATCTTCCGAGTACATGTGAAACTAAGTCTCCATTAGGACCCCCTACACCTACTTTTATTCTAATAAATTGGTCACTACTTAAATTAGAAATTATACTCTTTATTCCATTATGCCCTCCTGCGCTTCCCTTAGGTCTTATTCTAATTTTTCCTATGTCTAAACTTATGTCATCATATATAATTATTATTTTATTATTAGGAATTTTATAAAAATTTACCGCTTCATTTACACTCTCACCACTTAAATTCATATAAGTTTGAGGTTTAAGCAATAAAACCTTTTCTCCTTCTAAGATTCCATTTCCATACTCACCTCTAAATTTTTTCCTATTTAAGTTAATATTATACTTATTACTTAATAAATCAATAACATTAAATCCTACATTATGTCTAGTTTTTTCATATTCTTTTCCAGGATTGCCTAATCCGACTACTAAAAACATGTCTACCTCCATCTTTTATTCAATCATTAATTTATATGTAAATTTTAAAATTTTATATCAACATACAGTATATACTACCCTCTATTCTCTGTCTAGTTTACTGCTTTTATGAATACATTAAATTAAACAGCAACTTGTTTTATCACCAAGTGCTGTTTAACATTTATAAACTAATATTGTATTTCTGTTAATCGTATTTTCATATTATGGATTTTACCATTTCTCCACACTTTACAGGTAACTCTATCTCCAACTTTATGTTTCTCTAAAATTTCTGATAGCTGACCAAATTCTTTTACCTTTTTATTATCGAACTCAATAATTATATCTGATGGCCTTATCCCAACCTTATCCGCACCTGTTCCAGGTATAACTTTAGTTACAAATATACCTTCTACTCCATTTGTTGCTTTTGGATTAGCTGTTCCTCCATATATTCCTATAATAGGTCTTGAAATTCTTCCATGTTTCATAAGTTCATCAATTATATGTTTTGCCTCATTACTTCCTATAGCAAATCCCATTCCTTCAGCATCATATTTAGAATTTATTTTTAAACTATTTATTCCTATTACTTCTCCTCTTTCATTACATAATGCTCCCCCACTATTACCAGGATTGATTGCTGCATCTGTCTGAATAACTTTATATACTGATTCTCCAACTCGTAAAGTTCTATTTAATGCACTAATTATCCCAGAAGTAACAGAACCTGCAAATTCTTCTCCTAAAGGATTTCCAATAGCTATAGCTAAATCTCCTACTCGAACTTTAGAAGAATCTCCAAATTTAGCCACAGGTAAATTTCTTGCCTCAACTTTAATAACTGCTAAATCTGATTTAGGATCTTTACCTATAACTTTGGCAGTTAACTGTTTACCACTTGATAATTTAATGGTTATAGTACTCGCACCTTCTATTACATGATAATTAGTAACTATATATCCTTTTTCATCAAAAATTATTCCTGAACCAGTTCCTTTACTTACATTTCCAAAAAAACCTTCTGCTTTATTACTTATAGCTACAACCGCCGGTCCTACTACCTCTGCCACTGTAGTTATAGCGTTTTGTTTTATAGGCTTACTTTGTACTGATATATTATTTTTACTATTTGATGTTTTATTTTCATAACTTTCTACTACCTCGGGATATTTTTTATTGATAAAATAATTTGCTGATAATATTCCTGAAATTATAGCTATTAAAATAAATACTATACTTCTAAAAAATATTATTGTAAATCTACGTTTTCTATTTCTTCTAAAATTTATACACCCATCCTTTTTTTCAACATCTGCCCATATGGTGTCATTCACTTCCTTATAATCGTCATTCATGTTTAACACCTCTCACTCTAATAAAAATATTCTATTTAAAATTATTATATTGAAAATATGTTAATTCAATATTAATGAATTGTAAGTATATTTTAACTTCTAGTTAATGTAAATGTAAACGCTACTCCTTTATCCCTATTTTCAACCCAAATATCTTCACCAAGTTGTGTTAACAAACTTCTCACTATGGATAAGCCTAATCCTGTACTAATTTTAGATGATCTTGCCTTATCAGCTTTATAAAATCTATCCCATACATGTTTTAAATCCTCTTCTTCTATAGCTGGACCACTATTAAAAATTGTTACATAAGACTTCTTTCCCTTTGTTTTAGTGGATATATTTATCTTACCTCCATCATTAACATACTTAATAGCGTTGTCTAGTATATTAGTTATAATTTGTATTAATCTATCTCTATCTGCAATAACATAATCTTCCTCTTTTTCAAAACAAACATCTACTTTTAAATTCTTATTTCTTATTTTAGTTTCAAATTTTATAACAACTAATCTCATAATTTCATTTAAATTTAACTGTTGAACTTTCATTGTGAATCTGCCTGATTCTATAGCTGATAAATCCAAAAGATCGTTAACAAGCCTTGTTAGTCTTTGAATCTCTTCGTATGCTATTGATAAATAATTAGTTTGCTTTTCTGCTGGTATTATACCATCCAATATACCTCCAATAAATCCCTTAATAGATGTTATAGGCGATCTAATCTCATGTGAAACATTGGATATAAATAACCTTCTGTTTTTGTCTACTTTCTCTAAAGAATTAGCCATAGAATTAAAGGAATTTGCAAGTTCCCCTATTTCATCATTAGATTTTATGTGGACTCTTTTATCAACTTCACCTTTTGATATTTTCTCAGCTACAGTATTAATTTTTGATAACGGTTTAATAATTATTCTTTGAGAAAAATAATAAATAACTATAGATGATATTATTATTGCTAATACAGCAGAAATCCATATTATTCTATATACACTTTTTAAAGCTTCATCTATGCCTTCTAATGACATATGCATTATAATTGTTCCTTTAAAATTATCTCTGTAGGTTATTGGTATCTCCAATGTATGAACAGGCTGTGAAAATATATTTTCATAAGTACCTCTTTTTTCTACAATTTTTTTCTGTCTCAATTTTCCTAAATCATCAGCTAAAATTTGCTTTCCTTCTATATTTCTATACTTATTGTTAGATACAGCATAAATATATCCATACTTATCAGAAAGCCAAATATCTACATTAAGATAATCTCCTATAAGCTCTAACTGCTTATTTATCTCAAATGTAGATATATCTCCATACATATATTGAATAGCAGAAGTTCCTATAAGTTTTGCTTTTGCCATCAATTCATTTCTTTTTTGTCCGAAATAATAATTTTCAAACCATAACGACAATACTGTAGCAAGTATAGAAAAACTAATAGCAATTATAATGGTATACGTAGCTACCATTTTTGAAAATAATCCTTTTTTTCTCATTTAGTTCACCTCAAATTTATAACCAACTCCCCAAACCGTTTCTATCTTCCAATTTGATCCTCCTTCTAATTTTTCTCTTAATCTTTTTACATGAACATCTACTGTTCTTGAATCTCCAGGATAATCGTATCCCCAAACTTCACACAACAACTGTTCTCTAGTAAAAACTCTATTCTTATTACTTGCTAAATAATATAACAGTTCAAATTCTTTTGGTGGCATTTTTATGTCTTGTTCTTTATAAATAACCTTATATGAATTAATATCTACTGTTAAATTATCAAAAGATAAAACTTCTTTATTGATATTATCCACATTATATCTTCTAAGAACTGCTTTAACTCTAGCAAGCATTTCTTTAGGTTCAAATGGTTTAACTATATAATCATCTGCACCTAATTCTAATCCTAATACTTTATCAAAAGTTTCTCCTTTTGCCGTAATCATAATAACTGGTGTCTCATGTTCTTTTCTTATCCATTTTAAAACATCAATTCCGTCTATATTGGGTATCATAATATCTAATAATACTAAATCAGGTTTGTACTCTGAAAATTTTTCTTCTGCACTCTTGCCATCATAAGCAAGTCTAGTTGAATAACCTGCACTTTCCAAATACATTTTTATTACTTCACATATATTTTCATCATCATCAACAACTAAAATTTTACCCATTGTTCCTTCCATACTATATCCCTCCAAAACACTATTAAAATAAGTATTATCTTTAATTTACCACATAAATTAAATTTGTTTATACAGTTAATAAAAATGTTACAATTTTTTTACTATATATACAAATAGGCATGCAATATTATATATTGTATGTATAATATCACACGCCTATCTCTACTATATATTATTTAATAAAGAAACATATTTTATGTATTAATTAGTTTCCAAATAATTTACTAACTGATATATCTTCATATATTCTTCTTATTGCTTCAGCTAATAAAGCAGCAACTGATAATGTCTTAAATTTATCTAATTTTTTATCCTGTGGTAAATCAATAGTATTTAACATTACTAATTCTTTTATCACTGATTTTTCTATTCTTTCTATTGCTGGTCCAGATAAAACAGCGTGACTACAACAAGCATATACTTCTTTAGCTCCTAATTTTACTAATGCATTTGCACCATTAGTTATTGTACCTGCTGTATCTATCATATCATCAATTAATATAACTTTCTTATCTTTAATATCACCTATGACATTCATAACCTCTGATACGTTAGCTTTTGGTCTTCTTTTATCAATTATAGCTATTGGACAGTGAAGCATATCTGCAAACTTTCTTGATCTAGCAACACTACCAAGATCTGGTGAAACTACTACTACATCTTCTTGATCCTTAAATCCTTGCTCTATAAAATATTTTGATAAAAGTGGTGCTCCTAGTAGGTGATCTACTGGTATATTAAAATATCCTTGTATTTGAGCTGCATGTAAATCCATTGTAAGTACTCTATCTGCACCTGCAGCTGTTAATAAATCTGCTACTAATTTTGCTGTAATTGGATCTCTAGCCTTAGCTTTTCTATCTTGTCTTGCATATCCATAGTAAGGAATAACAGCTGTTATTCTACCTGCAGACGCTCTCTTAAAAGCATCTATCATTATTAAAAGCTCCATTAAATTATCATTCACTGGAGCATTTGTAGATTGAACAACAAATACATCAGCACCTCTTACTGTTTCACCTATATTTACGGAGATTTCACCGTCACTAAAAGTTGAAACTTGTGCATCCCCAACTTTAACACCTAAAATATCAGCTATTTCTTCTGCAAGTTTGGGATTAGAGTTTCCTGTAAAAATTTTAATATTTTTGCCATGGGTTATCATTATATAAACCTCCTTAAAATTATTTCCAGACGCCTTTCTTATCCACCCAGCCTTCTTTATTTACTTGTTTAGCTCTTGCTATAGCTAAAGCCTTTTCAGGAACTTCATCAGTAATTGTAGAACCTGCTGCTATATAAGAATTATCATTTACAACAACTGGAGAGACTAAATTTGTATTGCATCCTATAAAAGCATTGTTTCCTATTACAGTTTTATATTTATTTTTACCATCGTAATTAACAACAACTGTTCCACATCCGAAGTTACATCCACTTCCTACTTCAGCATCACCTATATATGTTAAATGAGATACTTTTGTACCATCACCTATGCTAGATTTTTTTATCTCAACAAAATCACCTATTCTAGTTGACTTTCCAATATTACTTTGAGGTCTTATATATGCAAATGGACCTACTGTAGTACTTTCGCCTATTTTACTCTCTAGAATAACTGAATTTTGGATAGTCACATTATTTTCGATAATACTATCATTTATTCTAGAATTAGGATATATCATACATGATTTTCCTATATTTGTATTTCCTTCTAATACATTTCCAGGATAAATTATAGTATCATTTCCTATTTCTACATCTGGTCCTATATACGTATTATTTGGATCTATTATTGTAACACCATTTTCCATATGATAATTATTTATTCTTTTTCTCATTATTTTCTCAACTTCTGAAAGTTGAACTCTAGAATTTACTCCTAAAGTTTCTTCAAATGTTGTATCTATAGCACCAACTTTTTTACTTTCTTTTTTCAATATAGAAATTACATCAGTTAAATAATATTCTCCTTGAGCATTATTGTTATTTAATCTATTGAGAGAAGATAATAAATCCTCAATATCAAAGCAATACATACCTGAGTTAATTTCATTTATTTTTACTTCTTCTTCATTACAGTCCTTGAACTCTACTATCTTTTCTACTTCGTTGATATTGTTTCTTATTATTCTTCCATATTCTGCTGGTTCATCAACTTTTGAAGTAAGTATTGTTGCACTAAACTCATTTTCCTCATGATATTTAATAAGCTTTTTTACTGTCTCTGGTCTAATAAGCGGTGCATCTCCTGTAAAAATGGCTACTGTTCCACTTTTACCCTCTAAAAATTCTTTTGTACACATTACCGCATGACCTGTACCTAATTGCTCTTTTTGAAAAGAGTATACAACATGTCTATTTTGTGTAGCACTTTTCACTTTTTCTGCACTCTTACCTATTACTACATTTACATCTTCTATATTAGCCTTTCTCATAGTGTCTATTACATGATTAACCATTTCTTTATTACATACTTTATGAATCACTTTTGGCAGATCAGATTTCATTCTTTTCCCTTTTCCTGCCGCTAATATTATAGCACATTTATACAATTGCAACACCTCTTTTAGGTATATATTCTTATATAATTCTACAAAATTCTTTAAAACACCACTTATTATTATATTTTAAACAGTAATTATTTGCAACATAGCCAAAGACATTTTCAATATTTTATATTGACAAAAAAACAAAAAGGAGTTAAAAACCCCTTTTTATTCTTCTTCTACGTTATTTTCAATATTATTTTCAACTTTATTGATTTCTTCACTCTTAGCTTTCTCATATTGATCTAAGATAGCTTTTTGAATTTTTTGTCTTGTGTCAGTATTAATTGGATGAGCTATATCTTTAAATTCTCCATCTGGTGTTTTTCTGCTAGGCATAGCTATGAAGAGACCATTTTTACCCTCTATAACTTTGATATCATGAACAACAAATTCATTATCAAAAGTTACGGAAACTATCGCCTTCATCTTTCCCTCTGCAGCAATTTTTCTAATCCTAACGTCTGTAACTTGCATAAAAATCCACCTCCAAGATGTTTTAACTATGTTATTAATTCTCTATTATTTTCAAATTTCCTTCTAAATATTCAAAAAAATATTGATTTTTTTGAAAATTTCAATTTTTGTATTTCATTCCATCATTTTATGAACTTAGATGGACTTATTTTAACACTACCATTTTCATCTATTCCGCTTAGTTCTATAAGGGATAAATACTTATTTACCATTTTTTTAGGAGTACCCACATTATCAATTAAAACTGCTATTCCTAAAAGTTCACTTTCAAATTCTTTCAATAAATCTACTATTCCTAAAGCAGTCCCTCCAGCTTTCATAAAGTCATCAATAAATATACACTTACTTCCTTTTTTCATAGCTTTTTTAGAAAGTGACATTGTTTGTATTCTTCTACTAGAACCAGATATATAATTAATACTTACTGTAGTTCCCTCTGTAACCTTTGTATCATGCCTTACTATAACTAATTGTACCCCTAACATTCTAGCTACCTCATATGCAAGAGGTATACCTTTAGTTTCTACTGTAACTACATAATCAATGTCCATATTACTAAAAGCAGATGCTAAAATAATTCCTGCCTTATATACTATTTGAGGATTATACATTATATCAGTCATATATATAAAATTCCCTGGTATAACTCTCTCTTTGTCTTTTAATAATTGGCATAGTTCATCTATAAATAGTCTTTTCTCTTCATCAGAAATATTGCAAATATACTTAACCCCGCCTGCAGCACCAGATATTGTTTCAATATTTCCCATATTAAGTTCTTTCAAAATTTCCCTAACAATAACTAAATCCTCACTTATAGAAGACTTTGCCGCATTAAATTTTTCTGTAAATGTATTCAAATTTATGATTTTGTTAGGATTATCTGTTAACATTTTTGTAATAGCTATTACTCTTTGGTTTCTACTTAATTTCTTCATATAATCACCTATATTCTAAATTTTACGAATTTTATTTTCATAATATATCTTATTATTCATATTCTATTCTAAATTATTTACAAAATCAATACAATTATATTCAAAGAAAAATATAAATTTTATATTTGATATCTATATTTTTGTATCGTTTTAAAGAATTTTTGTATATAATTTAAAATATAGTGTTTTTAAGGAGTGATTATTATGTCATTTAATTTTTTAAAAGATAAACATAAAAAAATTCATTTTATAGGAATAGGCGGTATAAGCATGAGTGGCCTTGCAGAAATACTACTAGAAAATAACTATACAGTTTCTGGTTCAGACAGAAATTCTTCTCCTATCATAGATAAATTAAGGGATAAAGGTGCTGAAATTTACATAGGTCACAATGAAAATAATATTACTGATGCTGATTTAGTTGTATATACTGCAGCTATTCCTAGTAATAATCCTGAAATTCAAAAAGCAAAATCTTTAAATATTCAACTAATGGATAGAGCTGAATTTCTAGGACAAATCATGAAAGGTCATAAATATAATGTGGCTATATCAGGTACTCATGGAAAAACAACCGCCACATCCATGTTATCTCACATTACATTAGCTGCAAATTTAGATCCCACTATATTAGTAGGTGGTCAACTAGATGTAATAAATGGTAATGTCAGAACTGGTAATAGTGACTATTTTATAAGTGAAGCATGTGAATATAAAGCATCATTTTTAAAATTTTATCCTTATATAGGAGTCATATTAAATATAGAAGAAGACCATTTAGATTTTTATAGAGATTTGCAGCATATTGAAAATACTTTTTTAAAATTTGCAAAATTAATTCCAACAGAAGGTTTTTTAATATCTAATTTCGATGATGATAATGTTAGAAATATTACAAGTAAAGTAAATTGTAATATCTTAAGTTTTGGAATAAACAATGGTCAAATTCGTGCTAAAAATATATCATTTAATGACAAAGGCTGTGGAATTTTTGATGTTTACGATAACGAAAATAAGTTATTTACAGTAAATTTAAAAGTTCCAGGAAAACATAATATATTAAATGCTTTATCAACTATATGTGCAGCTTTTAGTTTAAACATTGATAATAAATTTATAATAGAAGGGCTTGAAAACTTCGGTGGAACTCATAGACGATTTGAAATAAAAGGAATAAAGAATGGAATTACTGTTATTGATGATTATGCTCATCATCCTACAGAAATAAAAGCTGCTTTGGCTGCTGCAAAAAATTATCCTCATAATAAAATATATTGTGTTTTTCAACCACACACATATACAAGAACATCTACATTATTTGATGATTTTGTAACTTCATTTTTTGATTCAGATCAATTAATATTAGCAGATATATATGCTGCTAGAGAAAAAGACCCTGGTACAATAAATTCTAAAATGCTAAGTGATAAAATAAAAGAAAAAGGCGTCAATTCAGTTAACATTCATAGCTTTGAAGAGATTGTTAAGCACTTAAAACCACAACTTCAATCTGGCGATTTATTAATGACTCTTGGGGCTGGTGATGTATATAAAGTGGGAGAAATGTTTCTTCAAAAATAATAAGTTAAATTTTCCTAGATGAAAATAGCCTCTGTGGAAAATAATATATTGCAAAATTGAATAATAAAATAATGTTAAATATGGTATTAGAAGTCGATATTTTGAATATATCAATACTTCTAATACTTTTTTTATGCATATATACACTTATCCTTTTCTTTGTAATTCAACTTTCGCAGTAAAAAAACACTTCTTAGCGAAAGAAAATGATATCTTGCGTAAGAAACATTTGAACAAAGTTTACAAGTTCTAAGCAAGATATCATTTTCCGTAGCGGCTATTTTTCACCTACCAAAGTTGAGTTTGTAATAAAAAACATTCCATTAACTTCAAAACATAGAACATCTGTGCATTTTTTATGATATTTCAGTAAATAATATAATTATAAGCTTGGAGGTGTGTTAATTGAAAAATTTTTTTGTTTCTGCTTTTGTTAATATTATCTTAATCCTTATTTCTTATGGTATCTTTAGAAAAGTTATTAGTGGCCCAACACGTCACAAATTATATGAAAAATTTTTAAATTCCTTTGCTAAATTTATAATATACATATTTATAGCTACTACTTTAATCACTGGTTTGACAGCTTTAATATTATATAAAACTAGATATATAGTATATCTCAATATAATTGCACCTGCTTTAGTTTCTATTCTTGTAGGTTTTGTTATGTCTACTGTTCCCACTCGTGGTAGTGGTGATAAAAAGAAAAATAAATAGACTAAAAATATTATTTTTTATTGTTTTTTAAAAAAATTTGTGGTTTTTTATTGACATTTTACATTTTATGATTTATACTATTCCTTGTCCTTCGGGGTGTGGCGCAGATGGGAGCGCGCGTGGTTTGGGACCATGAGGCCGCAGGTTCAAGCCCTGTCACCCCGACCAATTGTAAAATCCTATGCATTATGCATAGGATTTTTTTATATACCTTATAACTCAACTTTCGCAGTAAAAAAATACTACTTAGCGAAGGGAAATTATATATTGCGTAAGAAACATTTGAACAAAGTTTACAAGTTATTAGCTTTACGAATTTGAAAAAAGTTATTTTTTCAACATGAGTAAAGCTTAGAACTTGTTACTGAAGTGAAAGGTTTCTACGCAAGATATCATTTCCCGTAGCGGCTATTTTTCATCTGCGAAAGTTGAGCTTATAATTAATATATTTGATATAATACACATATTAAACTTTTAGCGAGGTGATTATAATGTTAAAAAATATAAAAGCTGCTATATTTGATATGGATGGTACTATAATAGATTCTATGTGGGTATGGTCTAAGATTGATAACGATTATTTAGCAAAACGAAATATTTCCGTACCAAAAGATCTAAAAGATAGTATAGAACATTTAACTTTCGAAGAAACGGCAAAATATTTTAAAAATAAATTTAATATACAAGATGATATAAAAACAATAATGAATGAATGGAACGAAATGGCCTATGATGAATATAAAAACAATGTTAAACTAAAACCTGGAGTAAAAAAGTTTTTATCTTTGTTAAAGTCTCTAGATATAAAAATAGCACTTGCTACAAGTAATTGTACTTTACTTTTAGAAACTGCATTAAAACAAACTGGTATTTATGATTATTTTGAAATTATAACTACAACAGACGAAGTAAACAAAGGAAAAAGTAGTCCTGATATATATTTGCTTACTGCTAATAAATTAAATGTTAAGCCTGAAGAATGTATAGTATTTGAAGATATTCTTCCAGCCGTTCAAGGTGCTAAAGCTGCTGGAATGAAAGTTGTAGCTGTTCATGATCCATTTTCTGAATATCAAAAAAACGAACTTATAAAAAATGCAGATAAATATCTAACAACTTATGAAGAATTTGAAGCTGTATAAGACTAAAAAAATAAGTAATATATACTAATTTAAAGAATACAATAGTAACAAACCTTTATTTTAAAGGAGGATACTATTTGTTTACTGTTTTTTTATTTTTAATAGTATTAATCCCTTGTCTATATTTTGTGTATACTACAAAACAAAAATCAGACAATTTAAAAAAACAAGTAATATTACTAACAAAACAAAATAATTATATTCATAATTTTAAAAATGATAAAGTAAAAAATGAATCAATATCTATAAGATATGAGTCTCCTAAGTACAAAAATGGTATTATAATAAAAGATTGTAGTTTATATATTGCTCCTCTAGAAGATTATCCACAAATATATAAACTTCAAGAAAATACAAAAGTAGATATTCACGATAGTGCACAAATCAATTCTGAAATTTGGTATGAAATTTCTATTCCGTATACATCTAAAATTAACACTAAAGGGTGGATAAAGGAAGATTTTATATCTGTAATAGAAAATGAACATATTAACGAAAATGAATAATAATTTTTATTTATGAAGAAAAGCTGTCTCAAAATATATTGTATATAAAATATATTTTGAGACAGCCATATTATATTATGTACCCATCTTTATATTCTGGAACTTTTTTAATTATATCTTTCTTACAACAATATTTTAAGTCACCTTCTAATCCTAATTCTTTAAGTCTATTGTAATGTTTTGCATGATTTATAAAATCTAAAACATCTCTATTATTTCTATAAATATAATGAGCAGTTTTTGCAATATCTGTTAAATTTCCATTTGAATTTTTTAAAATACAATCTATAATATATCCACTACATATAAAATCATCCATAGAAAATTCACCATTTGTACCAGAATTAACAATAACTATATCCTCATTTAATTGTGCTAATTTTTCACCAACAAACTTACCATTGAGAAGAGCTGCTATAAATATTCTTTTAGCACTTTCACATCCTTTTATAGCTCTTGTACCATTAGATGTTGTCATAATAAGTGTTTTCCCTTGTGCTAAATCCTTTTTATACTCTAAAGGAGAATTAGAAAAGTCAAATCCATCTATTTTAACAGCATTCCTTTCTCCACCAAGTACATATTCATCTAAATTTTCCTTTGCTATTTCCCTAGCTTCTTCTATTTCAACTACTGGTATTACTTTTTTACATCCATTATTTAATGCAGTAACTATTACTGATGTTGCTCTTAGCATATCTATTACTACTACAGATTTTCCCTTTACTTTTTCCTGTTTTATATCACTTGCTGATATTATTATATCAATATTCATTTTCCCATCCCCCATTTTATATTAAGAATTAATAATTCAACTTTCGCAGAACAAAAATACTGCCTAGCGAAGGGAAATGATATCTTGCGTAAGAAACATTTAACAACAATTAAGAATTAATAATTAATAATTAAAAATGAATGTTGATTTTTGCTAAAGCAAAAATCTTTAATTATATTTTATTTTTCCTTAAGGAAAAATTTCCTTAATTATTAATTATTCATTATTAACTATTAATTTTCTTTAAAATGAAAGGTTTCTGAGCAAGATATCATTTCACGCAGCGATTGTTTTCGACTGCCAAAGTTGATTTATTGCTATAATAAATCCCTTGATATAACTCTTTCTCCTTTAATGTTTTATCTATTTCATTAAGTACTTCCCATTTCTTTAAACTCCACATTGGTCCTATTATAAGATCTCTAGGTGCATCACCTGTTAATCTATGTATCACTACATGCTCAGGTAAATTAGCTATTGCTTCACATATGATGTTAACATACTCATCTTTATCCAAAAATCTTAAATTTCCCTGTTCATATAACTTAACTAAAGGTGTATTCTTTAATAGGTGTAATAAATGTAATTTTACTCCTTGTATATCTTTTTGTGAAAGATATTTTATAGTATTTAACATATCTTCTTTATCTTCTCCTGGCAAACCAAATATAGTATGAACTACTACATCTATATTTCTATCTCTTAAATCATGTACTGCTTTTTCAAATACTTCTAATTCATATCCTCTATTTATAAGTTTAGCAGTAGTCCTATTAGATGTTTGAAGTCCTAGCTCCACCCATGTATATAATCTTTTAGAATATTCTTCAATAACATCTAATACCTCTTTTCCTAAACAATCTGGTCTTGTAGCTATTGCTAAACCTACTACTCCTTCTTGATTTATAGCTTCCTCATACTTTTCTCTTAATACTTCTGTAGATGCATAAGTATTTGTGTAAGCTTGAAAATACGCAATGTATTTTCCATTTTTCCATTTCTTATTCATCATATGTTTAATATGTTGAAACTGATGAGTTATTGAAAATTGTCTATCTCCAGCAAAATCACCAGACCCTCTCTCACTACAATATATACATCCACCTTTACTTATAGTTCCATCTCTATTTGGACATGAAAATCCTGCATCCAAAGAAATTTTAAATACCTTTTCACCAAACTTATTTCTTAAAAAATGATTTAGACTATAATATCTTTTCTCGCCCCACATCATATAAACTATTCTTCCTCCCTAACAACATTTAAATCTTTTTAATTTTAAAAGTTTCAAAGTTCATTTGCCATTTTCCTATTAAATCTTTATTTTCTCCATTCATGTTACCTTTAGGTACTACTTCAAAATTCATAACATCCTCATCACAAGATAATAATACTACATTTACCTTATCTAATGGATAACTTTTCTCAAATTTCACAGGTATTAATTTACCGTCATTAGTTTGATATACTCTTATACATTTTGTATTATCATCTTTAGTATATTGCATTACTATAAACTTTTCATCTTGAGAAAAAACCATATAATTAACATAACATCCTTCTATCAAGTCTAACCCAGTTATTTCTTTTCCTATAGGTTTTTCTCGTATACCTTTCATTGGTACTTTTGAAGCACCTTCTCCCTCTCCACCTTCAGATTCTTTACCTTGTACTGCTAAAGTTTCATCTATTTTTACCATACCTGCATATGAACGTTTGTTATCAGTAGTAGAAACCGTTAACTTCATTCCATCAAATGAAAGTGATATTTTACCAAATTTTTTCATAGGAATTATTTGTTTATACGTGTTTAAACTATCATCTTGAGGAAATATATATTTAGGAATATCTTGTATACTTAAAACCAATTTTGTTTCTACATTATTTTTATCTCTAATTCTTATTTCATCATACTCTACAAATGCTTCCTTTTGTATCGATGTTTTTATTTCACTTATTTTATACCCATCTTTCTCCTTAATAACGTTTACTGAATATTCTTCTAAAAGTGTATATGGCTTGCTTTCACCTATGCTCATAACTCTAATCTTAAAATTTGCAAACTTGCCTAACTCTGTTACCTCTTCAATCTTATAAGATTTTATTGATAAGTCACTTTTGTTCAATCTACTTGTTTGTTCTTTCACTATATTAGAAGAACATATTTTTTTTACACTTTCAAAATCACCTTTCATTAAATATTTCATATAACTATCCATTATATTAGAAGCTGCTACAATATCAAAAGTATTATTTAGTTTTGGCACCTGCATTTCATTTTTTTTACAACTACAAAATGTAAAAGTACATAAAACTATTATTACAACTATAAAAAAATTTCTTTTTCTCATAATTTCACCTCTAAATAATTATTTTTTATAGAGTTTATATTTACTTAAATAATATGTTAATATTTATTATTTTCCCACTAAACACAAATTTCATTTATTAACTCATTATTTTAAATTATTTATATATATTTATATAGAGAAACCTTTATAATTGGAGGAAACATTAAATGAGAAAAAAAATGACACTAACTTTTCAAGTTTCAGCTGTATTTATAGGCACCATAGTTGGCGCTGGTCTTGCTTCTGGGCAAGAAATAACTCAATTCTTTACTACATACGGGCTAAAAAGTTTTATAGGAATTCTACTATGTTTATGCATGTATATATACATGAGCCATATAATATCTTCTATTAGTATAAAATATAATTTAACTTCCTATAATGAATTAATAAATTTAGTTAGTCCTGGATGTATAGGTAAAATTACCGATGTAGTCACTGGCTTCTTTTTAATAAGTAGTTCAGCTATAATACTAGCTGGAAGCGGAGCTCTACTTCATCAATATTTTCATATTTCAAAATGGATAGGGATGCTTTTAATGATCATAATATCACTTATAACATTACTAAATGATACAAAGGGTCTTATAGCTATTAATTCTTTCATAGTTCCATCACTAATTACAATAATCACTCTAGTTTTTGTATTGTATATAGCATTTAATGGTGATATATTGAGTATCTCTCACTTGAAAAGCATTGGAAATTATAAAAAACATTGGCTTCTATCATCTTTATTATACGGAGGTTTTAATATATTATGCTGTACAGGAGTACTTGTACCTTTTAGTAATGAAATTAGAGATAAAAAAGCTCTATCCTTTGGTACTTCTTTAGGTGCTTTAGGATTAACAGTTTTATGTTGTATGATAAATTTAATGCTTTTATTTAATATTCCATATATATTTCACTATGATATACCACTTTTATATATAGCACATAGATTTGGAAGCTTAGTTCAATTTATATTACTATGTATAATTTTTTTAGAAATGTTTTCTACTGAGGTTTCAGATATATATAGCATTGGAAAAACATTTACACATTTATTTAATGTATCATACAAAAAATCTGTTATTATCATTTTATGCATCACAATTCCAATAGCACAAATAGGTTTTAAAAATTTAATAACCTTTTTATATCCTGCTTTTGGAGCTTTAAGCTTAGTTTTTATGTTTCAATGCATTAATTTCTATAAAAAACATTTTAAACATTAAACAAAATAAATAATATTTTTATACCAATATCTTATATAAAGACAAAAACAAATGATATAATATTTTTATTAATTTATTTAATAAACTGAAGGTGATTAATAATGATGGAACTTCTTGTAAATTGTAAGCTATGTCCTAGAAATTGCGCTATTAACAGATTAAACAATGAGTTGGGATTTTGTAAAAGTGGAAAAAACATTAAATTAGCCAAAGTATCTCTTCATGCTTGGGAAGAACCTTGTATATCTGGCTCTAATGGTTCTGGTACTATATTTTTCTCTAATTGCAATATGAGATGTGTATTCTGCCAAAACCACAATATAAGTGAAGAAGGATTTGGAAAGGAAATAACTATTGAACGATTAAGTGAAATATTCATAGAACAACAAAATAGAGGTGCTCATAATATAAACTTAGTAAGTCCTACCCATTATGTACCTCAAATTATTGAAGCCTTAAAAATTGCTAAAACACATGGTCTTACTATACCTGTTTTATATAATTCAAATGGATATGAAAATATAGAAACTTTAAAAGCTTTAAATGGATATATAGATGTATATCTACCAGATTTAAAATATTTTAATGATAAATATGCTGTAAGATATTCTAATACACCTAATTATTTCTCATATGCTTCTAATTCCATAAAAGAAATGTTCAAACAGGTAGGAAAACCTGAATTTGATAAAAATGGTATTATAAAAAAAGGAGTAATAATAAGACATTTAATGCTGCCAGGATTATTATTTGATTCTAAGAAAATAATAGACTTTATATATAAAACATTCAAAAATAATGTTTATATAAGCATTATGAATCAGTACACTCCTATGTTTAATGCTTATAAGTATCCTGAAATTAATAAATCATTAAATCTCAAGCATTACGATAGTTTAATTAAATACTGTTTATCTTTAGGAATTACTAATGCATTCATTCAAGGTGAAGGTACTTGCACAACAGAATTTACTCCTGACTTTAATTTATCAGGAATATAAAAATAAGAAAGGCACATATTGTATAAAAAATCTTTCACTTGTGTAAAAAATTATAATTATTAACTCAACTTTCGCAGGACAAAAATACTACCTAGCGAAGGTAAATGATATATTGCGTAAGAAACATTTGAACAAAGTTTACAAGTTCTTAGTTTTACGAATTTGAAAAAAGTCATTTTTTAATTATTGATTCCTATGGAATATTAATTAAAAAATCTTTTTTCAATATGAGTAAAGCTTAGAACTTGTTACTGAAGTGAAAGGTTTCTGAGCAAGATATCATTTACCGCAGCGGTTGTTTTTCAACTGCGAAAGTTGAGTTATTAATAATAGAAATTGCTGCAAAAAATTATATCTTTGCAGCAATTTAATATTTATTTTATATGTGAATCTAACCATTCTATTATGTCTTTCATTACTTCATCTCTATTTATTTCATTTAACATTTCATGCCTTCCATCTTTATAAAGTTTATATTTTAAATCTTTAATTTTATACTTTTTATATGTTTTCACCAATTTCAATATGCCTTTCCCACGATTTCCTACAGGATCTTTATCTCCTGCAAATATATATATAGGTAATTCCTTTGGTATATTGGATATTTCTTTTTGATTAGCTATTAATTTTAATCCTCCTAAAAAATCATAGAAAAACCCAGCCGTAAAAATACCCCCACAATAAGGATCCTTTACATATTTATCTACCTCTTTTTCATCCCTACTTAACCAATCAAATTCTGTTCTGTTCGGTTTGAAAACCTTATTATATCCTCCAAAAGATAGATTGTTTAATTTTTTACTTCTACTGTCTCTTCCTATCTTTTTAATTTCTCTTTTAGCTATAATTCTCCCGATATCTACTATCATACCCTGTTTACCACAAGTTCCTGATAAAATAGCACCACTTATTTCTTTTCCGTATATACAAATATATCTCTGAAGCAAAAATGATCCCATACTATGTCCAAATATATATACTGGTATATTATCATTTTCTTTTTTAATTATTTTTTCAAGTTGATGCATATTTTGTACCATATTATTAAAACCATCTTCACCTAAATTTCCAACCTTATCAACTTCTTTTGCTGTTTTTCCATGTCCTCTATGATCATTAGCATATACCACATAACCTGATTGTGTTAATTGTTCTGCAAGTCTTTCATATCTTGCTGCAGTTTCTGCCATTCCATGAGCTATTTGTACAACTGCTTTTATATCTATATTATCATCTGGTATCCATTTATAAACAAATATATTCAAACCCGTTTTATCCTTAAAAATAAAAGTCTCCTTTTTCATTGACAACACCCCTTAATAACTTTTAAGTTATTTATTTATATAATATATTAACTTATATAAACTAAACTGAAAAGTCTTGCAAAAATGCAAGACTTTATCAGTAATCTAAACCACTTGATATTTATTTTTATATAAATCTTAATATTATTTTTCTTAAAAAACTGCTGCATATAAGAGTGCTGCTACTATTCCTCCAACTATTGGTGCTACCACTGGAATCCATGCATAACCCCAATTTGAATCACCTTTATCTTTTATTGGTAATACCGCATGTGCTATACGTGGTGCTAAATCTCTTGCCGGATTAATAGCATATCCAGTTGTTCCTCCAAGTGAAAGACCTATAACCCAAATAATAAGTGCAACTACAAATGGATTTATTCCTCCTGCCATTTCAGTTTGACCAATACCTAATATACCAAATACTAATACAAAAGTTCCAATAAATTCTGAAATGAAATTAAATGGAGTATTTGGTATAGATGGTGCTGTACAAAATACACCTCTCTTTATAGCCTTATCCTCTGTCACATCAAAATGAGGTTTATAATGTAACCACACAAGAACAGCTCCTACAAAGCCTCCTGCCATTTGTGAAACTATATATCCAGGCACTTGACTCCAGGCAAATTTTCCTATAGATGCTAATCCTATTGTAACAGCTGGATTAAAATGAGCCCCGCTAGCAGTTCCAAATATATACACTGGTATACCAACTGCAAATGCCCAACCAGTAGCTATAACAATCAAGCCAGAATTATTTCCTCCTGTTTTTTTCAAGTTTACGTTTGCAACTACGCCATCTCCTAAAAGAATTAATAACATAGTTCCTAAAAACTCAGCTAAATATGGTGACATTTTATTTACCCCTTTCCATAATCATCCCTCAAATATTATTTTTCTTTAGCTAATGATTCAACTTTCACAGTAAAAAAATACTGTCTAGCGAAGGGAAATGATATATTGCGTAAGAAACATTTGAAAAAAGTTTACAAGTTATTAGCTTTACGAATTTGAAAAAAGTTATTTTTAAATTACTGATTCCTACGGAATATTAATTAAAAAATCTTTTTTCAATATGAGTAAAGCTTAGAACTTGTTACTGAAGTGAAAGGTTTCTGAGCAAGATATCATTTCCCGCAGCGGCTATTTTTCACCTGCGAAAGTTGAGCTAATAAATATTAATTTTCTTTAGCCCATCCCATAGATCTTCTAACTGCATTATGCCAACCTTCTAATAAATTTTCCCTTTGTTCTTCTTGCATAACTGGATTAAATGTTTTTGAAATTGCCCAATTTCTTGCTATATCACTCTTATCTTTCCAATATCCTGTTGCAAGTCCAGCAAGATATGCTGCTCCTAATGCAGTTGTTTCTATAACTTTTGGTCTTTCAACATTAACATCCAATATATCTGATTGGAATTGCATTAAGAAATTATTTGCGCATGCTCCACCATCTACTTTTAGTGCTTTAAGTGTAATTCCTGAATCATCCTGCATTGCTTTTAAAATATCATATGTTTGATATGCTAAAGATTCTAATGTAGCTCTTATGAAATGTTCTTTTTTAGTTCCTCTTGTAAGTCCTACTACTGTACCTCTAGCATATGGATCCCAATAAGGAGCTCCAAGACCTACAAATGCAGGAACTAAATAAACTCCATCTGTATCCTCTACTGCTGTAGCATATTCTTCTGAGTCAGCAGCATTTTTTAACATTCTCATTTCATCTCTTAACCACTGAATAGATGCTCCTGCCATAAATACACTTCCTTCTAAAGCATATTCAACTTTTCCATCTACTCCCCAGGCAATTGTTGTTAATAGTCCATTTTTAGAAGCAACTGCTTTTTCTCCTGTATTCATTAACATAAAACATCCTGTTCCGTAAGTATTTTTAGCTGTACCTGCTTCATAACAAGTTTGTCCAAACAAAGCTGCTTGTTGATCTCCTGCAACTCCTGCTATTGGAATAGATACTCCAAATAATACCTCATCAGTATTTCCGTATACATGACTTGATGGTTTAACTTCTGGTAACATTGATTTTGGAATATTTAACGCTTCTAGCATTTCATCATCCCATTTTAGATCATGTATATTAAATAACATTGTTCTTGAAGCATTTGTATAATCTGTAACATGTACTTTTCCTTTTGTTAAATTCCATATTAACCATGAATCAATATTACCAAACAATAAATTTCCTCTCTCTGCTTCTTTTCTTGCCCCTGGTACATTATCAAGTATCCATTTTATCTTTGTTCCAGAAAAATATGCATCTAAAACAAGTCCTGTCTTTTCTTTTATTGTTTTCTCCATACCCTTTTCTCTTAATTCATCACATATATCAGCTGTTCTTCTACACTGCCATACAATCGCATTATAAACTGGAAGACCTGTTCTTTTATCCCACACAACTGTTGTTTCTCTTTGATTAGTTATTCCTATAGCTTCTATATCACTTGCTGAAACGTTGCCCTTAATCATAGCTTCAGTAGCAACACTAAATTGAGTTGCCCATATTTCTGTTGGATTGTGTTCTACCCAACCTGATTTAGGATATATCTGCTTAAATTCTTTTTGAGCCATGCTTACTATTTCGCCGTGTTTGTTAAATAAAATACACCTTGAGCTTGTTGTTCCTTGATCTAATGCCATTACTAATTTTTCCATTTCATACTCCTCCTTATAATTAAAGATTGTATTATCTATATTTTAAGTTTTATTTAAAACGTTTTCAAGAAATATCTAGAATTATATTTAAAAAGCAACTGCAAAATGTGAATACATTGTTAAAAAAATGTCATTTTTTTAAATTTTCAGTATTTTTAGTCTAAAAAAATTTCTTTATATATTATATAAATATGAATAAGCAGGTAGAACCTTTAATTAATTTTAAATAGTGGTTCTACCTTTCTATATTCTATTTTTTACTTCTCTTTAACACATTTTGTTGCTATAACATTAACTCCTGTTCCAGCTGCATTTTCTAATATTATATCACCAATTTTTACTGGTGCTTTTACTATAATATTTTTCAATTCATTAACACATTCAAAAATCTTATCTTTTGGTATATCATTTTCTGTTTTAACACAAACTGCATCTATTTGTCCGCCTTGTATTTTTACTGAAGATGTAACTATTCTAGTTGGATTTGTACATTCTTTTTCTGCATAAGTCTTACCTCTAGGACAAGTGTTACCTTTAACTCCCAATACTTTTCCATTTTCTATTGTTACTTCTAAAGCACATCCCATAGGACATCCTATACATGTTAATTCCCTTATGCTGCTCATATCATTACTCTCCTTCCACTTTTACAGTAATTTTCTTACACTCAGGATATTTTTCAAACATCTCTCTAGTAAGTTTTACTGTTTCCATTTCTCCTGGAGTAAGTATTCTCTTCTTTCTGTGAATTTCTCTTACATCATCAAAATAAACTGATATATAACTATCTTTATACACATCTCCTACTCTAAATCTTACATCTATAAGCTTATCAATGTTATTAATATTTATATATCTTGGCACTGTATATCTTGCTCCATCAGTAGCTACTACTTCTATTCCTCCATTTGCAAATTGCTTACCTTTTACATAATTAGCAGCACTCTTACCAGCATTAATACTTTCTGTTGTTACATTATCAACTAAGTCATGTACATGAAGAACATTTCCACAAGCAAAAACTCCTTCTATATTAGTTTGTAAGCTTTCATTAACTTGTGGACCTCCTGTTACCGGTGATAAATCTACATTAGCTTTTGTTGACAATTCATTTTCAGGAATAAGTCCTACTGATAGAAGTAATGTGTCACAAGGAATATACTGTTCACTTCCCTTTATAGGTCTTCTATTCTCATCAACTTTAGCTATTGTAACTCCTTCTACTCTATTTTTTCCCTTTATATTAGTTACTGTATGAGAAAGTTTTAGTGGAATATCAAAATCATCTAAACATTGAACTATATTTCTCTTAAGACCCCCTGAATATGGCATAAGTTCAACTACAGCTTTAACTTTAGCTCCTTCAAGAGTCATTCTTCTTGCCATTATAAGTCCTATATCTCCAGAACCTAATATAACAACTTCTTTTCCAGGCATAAATCCTTCTATATTAACAAACTTTTGTGCTGTTCCTGCAGAATATATTCCTGAACATCTACCCCCTGGAATATTTATTGCTCCTCTAGGTCTTTCTCTACATCCCATAGCAAGAATTATTGCCTTTGCATTTATTTCAATTATTCCATCTTCTTCATTAACTGCTGTTATTACTTTATTTTCATTTATGTCAATTACCATTGTATTTAACTTATATGGTATTTTTAATTCTTCAGTTTTATCTATAAATCTTTGAGCATACTCAGGTCCTGTAAGTTCTTCTTTAAATGTGTGTAGTCCAAATCCATTATGAATACATTGATTAAGTATACCTCCTAACTCAGTATCTCTTTCTAGTATTAGTAAATTATCAATGCCTTCTTCTTTTGCTGCAACTGCTGCAGCAAGTCCAGCTGGTCCACCACCGATTATAACAATATCATACTGTTTCATAGCCAAATCCTCCAAACCTTGTTATATTATTTATCCTAGATTCTCTACCCATTAATCATTAACTAAATTTCTTTGTTTTTTCCTACTAATAATTTAGATTCTCCTCCAAATTTAGTAACTTCTAATCTTGATACATTTAACTCTCTTGCTAATATATCAACTATTTTTGTAGAACAAAATCCAGATTGACATCTTCCCATTCCTGCTCTTGTTCTTCTCTTAACTCCGTCTAAATCTGTTGCTCCAAGAGGTCTTCTTATAGAATTAACTATTTCACCTTCTGTTACAGTTTCACACCTGCAAATTATTTTGCCATATAATGGTTCTTTAGCTATAAGAGCTTTTCTGTCCTCATTGGTCATTTCTCTAAATTTAGGAATTCCTTTTCTTATAGGATTAAATTTTTCATTTTTTTCTGGTGATATTTTGTCTAAAACTATATTTTCAACCATTTCTGCTATAGCTGGTGCACTTGAAAGTCCAGGTGATTCAATTCCAGCAACATTTATAAAGTTTTCTACGTCTTCTGCTTCTCCGATTATGAAATCATTTTTTGTACTATGTGCTCTAAGTCCTGCAAAAGATGTAATAACCTGTCTCATAGGAATTTGATTTATAGTTATCTTAGCTTTATCTAATATATCACTTAATCCTTCTTGAGTAGTTGTTATATCATCTTTATCTTCTTGATCTACTGCATTAGGACCAAGAAGTAAATTTCCGTCTACTGTTGGTGTAATTAATACACCTTTTCCCATTTTAGTTGGTAATTGAAATAATGTTTTTGAAACCATTTTTCCAGCAGTTTTATCAAATAAACAATATTCTCCTTTTCTTGGTATTATACTTATCTTATTTTTACTAATCATATTATTTATTTCATCTGCATGAACTCCACATGCATTTATAACGAGCTTACTTTCTATGTTTCCTTCATTAGTCTCTATAATAAATTTATCATTTTCTTTTCTGATATTTTTAACTTCATTGTTAAACTCAAACTCTACTCCATTTGTATATGCATTTTCAGCAAGAGCAATTGTCATTTCATAAGGACAAACAATACCACCTGTGGGAGCATGTAACGCTGCTACTACTTTTTCTCCTATGTTAGGTTCTATTTTTTTAATTTGTTCTCTATTTAATACTTCAAGTCCTTGTATTCCATTATCTTTTCCTCTTTCTTTAAGTGCTTCTAACTTACCCAAATCATTCTCGTCAAAACATAATACTAACGAACCATTTCTTTTAAAAGGGAAATCTAATTCTTTTGATAATTTATCAAACATTGCGTTTCCTTTTGCATTTAATTTACCTTTTAATGTTCCTGGTTTAGCATCATGTCCAGCATGTACAATTGCACTATTAGCTTTCGTTGTTCCAACTGCTACATCTGAACCTTTTTCTAATACGCAAGTTTTTAAATTATATTTTGATAATTCTCGTGCGATGCTACATCCTATAACTCCAGCTCCAATAATAGTTATATCAAACATTATTTACCCTCCTTAATTTAAACAAAAAAGCCCCAACTTATAAAGGGGATCTCCCTTTATAAATTGCGGCTTTTTCTCTCATACTCATGCCGAATATTTATTTTTATACTTAAATTATAATGCATGGATATTATTATTGTCAACGCTTTTCCATGTTAACCTTTTCACAATCTGTATTTAATTCATTTGTACGAATTTTCTAAATATATTGTACTACATATACCACACTTGCTCATTACTAGTGGATACTGCCATAGCACCTGCTTTAAGACTTTCTATTACATCTTCTTTGTCACATATTAATCCTCCTGTTATTATAGGAACATTAAGTTGTTTTCTTAATCTTTTAGTAATCTTATTCATTACTCCTGGTAATATTTCTAAAGCATCTGGTCTTACATTATTTACAGTATTCATACCACTTTGTAATGATAAACTATCTAAAATAAACAATCTCTTAATAGTAAATATATGCATATCTTTAGCTGCTCTTATTAAATTAGGTTTTGTACTTATTATACCATCAGGTTTTATCTTTTCATGAATGTATTTTAATGCAAATACATCTCTTGATAACCCGTCCATTAAATCCAAATGAACAAACACCATTTTCCCAGAAGATTTAACTTTATGTACTACATGTTCTAAATTAATTATACTTCCTTGCAAAAGAAAAATTATCTCACATGGAGATTCTATTGCTTTATCTAATTTAGATAAATCATTCACTGCTGCTATTATTGGATTCTCTTGTATCCTGCTATAAAACTCACTTTTCAAGTACTCCACTCCCATCCATTACGTTTTATATTCTACAGTATATTACTTGAGCTAATGTGTAATTTATTTCTTGCTAATATTGTTTATAAATTATCAATTTAATAAATTATCTTTAATTTATTTTGCTTATACTTATTTTTATTTTACCATATTTTTTACTTCTTATTTATATAATATTAATTTATTTTAATTAATATACCTTATTTTAATTAAAATACCTTATTTTAATTTTAGTTTTATTAACTATAAAATTTAAATAAATAAGTTTCAGATAAATTAAACATCACCTGAAACTTAAAAGCTTATTTATTCAACTTTTCCGTAGCGGCTGTTTTTCACCTACGAAAGTTGAGTTATTTATTATCAAATTTATTTAATCCTCAGGATACACTATACTAGGAACATTGTTTTTACTTCCTATATATGGAGGTGTGAATTTTCTAAATTCTATATTTTTTTCAAATCTATATGATCCGCTAACTCCACTATAAATTTCTGATATTTTATACCAAGTTGCATAATCTACTTTTCCACTATTAGTTAAATTAAATATTTCTTGAAATTTAAAAACTTGTTTTTTTAACTTATCATCATATACACCCTCAACAATATTTGTACCAATAGATGGATATATCAATGATATACTATTTAAATATTTTTGAATTGTTCTTACACAATTAGATTTACAGCCAATTTGCAATACATATCCAGGATATGATTTTGAAATACCTTCAATCTTGGATGCTGTCACAAACTCTATATCATTTCCATAAAATTTTGTAAGTATCTCATACACATTTTTACCATTATCTCCTAAATATTTAGCCTTCTTTTTATCTAAATACTTAATATATTTATCACTAATTTTATCACTAAATTGTGCTAAAATAGGTTGTTTTCTATTAAAATATTTAATGTACGTTGAAAATGTTTCATCTACAATTTTATCTATATTTTTATACGTATTTCTACCATAACTGAAATTCAAATCATGAGCAGCATCATTAGTTATATCAAACTGTTTTCCTTTTCTCCTATACCATCTAGTATACACTCTATTTAATGTAAAAGATGTTATACAATAAGTAATAGCTTTTATACATTCCTCAGGCCATTTAGGACATATTTCACAGCAAGCAACATTTTTTATATAATCTTTAAATTTAATCACATAATTAGGAGCAGTATCATCTTCTAATAAACCATAATGGACAACTATAAATTCAGGAATTTCTGGTTCAGTATATTTTGTTATTTCTTCTCTTCTCAAAGATAATAATTTATCTATTTCTTCAGTATATTTTAAACTCTTCTTGTCTTGTCTATTATTATTCATATTTTTTTTCATATTACACACTTGAAAAGCTATATTATCTGAGTATATTTTGCAATCTTTTATTGTCATAGTTGAGAATCCCTGTGCTTCTACTTTTATATCACATAAACCATATTGAATATCGTCAAAAGAATATATAGAATTTTCTTTATTTGAAAATTCTAATTCAAATTCATTGGTTAACCCACAGCTGTTAGTAACTGCATCTCGTTGTTTTTTTATATTATTCTCTATTTCAGTTTGTATAATTGTAACTTTTGCATTATCAATTGGTATATATGAATCACCCTTAAATACTTGCACTTGCAGTCTTCCTTTTAATAACATTAATAAATTCTCCTTATATTAATGATTCATTACATATTATGAGATACTAATTTGAAAAGTGATTATACACTTCTCCTATTTTTAAATCTAAACAATACATTAAACTATGCTTAAAAATTCTCCTTTGGATATTCAACTGTAGGAACCCATATATCTGCATGTGGTGGAGGCGGAACAAAAATACCTTTTTCTGTCTTTATTCCTCTGGTTAGTATTCTTTTATTCTCATCACGAGGTTGTAATTCTGCTATCTTTGTAACACCTACGTATATATCTGATATTTTGTACCATGTAGAATAATCAACTATACCACTAACAGGCAAACCGAATATTTTTTGAAATGTACTTACCGACTCTTTAGTTTTTTCTCCGTATAAACCATCTACAATTACCTTAGGTATAGCTGGATAGTTCTCTGAAATCCTATTTAAATATTTTTGAACTGTTCTAACTGGCATACCACTTGAGCCTAATCTCAAAGCATATCCTGGAAAAGACATAGGAATTCCTTTTACTTGTTTAGCTGTTTTAAACTCTAAGTTAGGTCCATAAAAATTAGTTAATATTTCATATGGGACCTCACCTTTATCTCCTAAATATTTACTTCCCCATTGAGTAAGCCAACCTGGACACTTAACTTTTACTCCATCACAATATTGAGTTAATAACGGCTGTTTTCTTGCAGGTCTTCTAAGATAAGTAGAAAATATACTATCCACTATCCTGCTTATATTTGAATATATATTTCTTCCATATGAAAATGCATGATCAAAAGCTGTAGAACTAGTTATATCAAAATTTTTTCCCTTTCCTCTATACCATTCAGTATATATTCTATTTAATGTAAAAGAAATTATACAATAAACGTTAGCTCTAATAGTACTTTCAGGCCATGTGGCAAATATTTCTGATGAAGCTACATTTTTTACATAATCTTTATACCTTACAGTATAATTAGGAGCTGAAGGATCTTCTGGACTTCCCGCATGAACCACAATAAGTCCAGGTACTACAGGTTCTGGTAATACTACTCCTCCCGTAGGTTTAGGTAATTCTTTATTTGGATCTTCTGGTATTTTAGGTGGATAGTTCCCCACTAATCTATTTGGTGCAACATTTATTATTTCTTCTTCCTTTTGTCTTGCACTTTGCGTTGTTTCCATTTTACATTCTTGTACTGCTAATGTATCAGGATATATCTGACATCCTTTTATTACTAATGTTCTAAAACCTTCTGCCTCTATCTTTAAATTACTAAAGCTATAAGGTAGTTTATCTGAGGGCTTCATTGAATTATCTATAGATGGTGCATTAAGCTCTATCTCATTTGTTAATCCAGAAAAATTAGTATTTACAGTTTGTTCTATTTGTCTATTACTCGCTTCAACTCTCTGTTCTACAGTAACTTTAGCTCCTTGAATAGGAACATACGACTCTCCTTGATAAACTTTAATTTGTATTCTACCTTTTGCCATATATATACTCCTAAAAATTATTCTACTATTTATTATAATATGGAATATACACTTAAAAATTGATTAATAAATGAAATTTTAATTATTTATAATACTCTATTATTCTAGTTATTTGTTTAGGAATACTTACATAAACTTCATTATCATACATTATATCATTACATCTTCTACTTCTAATTTCTCTAAAAACTCCTTCTAAGTCCAACATTCCATATCCCCAATTCCTATTAGGGTAATTATCCCCTTCTCTTTGTCTTGCACCTCTTATTAAATAGGTTTTTACTTTATTTGAATACATAGTAGGATCATTATTCTTTATTATTCCCCATTCTAACAGTAATGCCACTGCTCCTGCTGCAACTGCTGTTGCTGCACTACTTCCATTTACAACTGTAGTTCCCCCTCCAACTGCAGTTGTAAGTACATTTATTCCTCCTGCTGCAATATCTGGCTTTATTCTAAAATCTCTAGTAAACCCTCTTCCTGACTTACTTACTACAACATTTGTACTTTGATTATAAAATGCTGTAGATATTGCTCTTTCGCTTGTTGATGGTATAGTTAAAGTAACATTTTGGGATGGCATTAAGAACTTTGTACCTTCTTTTAATAATTCTCTCTGTGGAAGCCAAGAATCATATCTTCCATTAACTATATAATCTCCTATTAGTTTAAACTTCCACACTCCTCCTCTTATATTTGTTATATCTATCTTTATAAGTTCATCTCCCGTTATCTCCTCTGGAATTAAATATTGAATAGATATAGTACTTCCTTCATATATAAGTTTAACTATTTCTGTTTCTTGAAGCTTTGCAGGAATTTTATCTATAACTTCTCCAGAAGGAGATATTATACCTAAAGATACTTTATCTGGTTTATGACACCAAATTTCAAAACTCAAATTTGTTTGAAGATTGTCTACTTTTAATTCTATTGTTTTTTCATCTCCTGTCTTTTCTATTACTCCTGAAGCATGTGTATCCGAAGCCCCTTGATTGCCGCAACCGGTAACCACTACTATTCCTCTTGCTTTTGAAATTTCATCTATATATCTTTCTAATATAGCAGTACCATCATGTGCACCTTTGTTTGTACCCAATGGTACATATATTACTAATGGTTTATTTAACTTTTTAGCTAAATTATATAAATATTTAACTCCTAAAATAATTTCTGTACTACAATATATAGGAGGAACTCTTCCCTCTATGTCTGATATATTTGTTGGAACATCAATCTCTTCTTTTTTTAGTTTTACTACAGCAAATTCACAATCTGGAGCTGCTCCAATAATCTCTGGATTTATTCCTCTAGCTCCTATTATACCTGCCATACTTGTTCCATGACCTATATCATCCTTACTATTTACTATAGAATATGGGTCTTCCCCCTTTTTATTAGCTTCAATAGCTTTGTTTATTTGTGCTCTTGAATACTCTATTCCAAATCCAAATATACCCAAACCATTTGTACCTTTTGTACTTTGATCCCATATACTTACTATTCTTGTAGTATCATCTTCATACATAAATTCCTTATTTAAATAATCTATACCAGTATCTACTACTCCAACCAATACTCCTTGACCTCTTAAAGTAAAAAAAGGATTATCATGAAAATTAGATATATTCGCTGCATCTATTGGACTCGTTTGATTTAATGTGTATAATGTGGTTTCTTCTACATAGATTATTTGTTTAGTTTCATTAAAAAAATCTTCTGCCTTATCACTATCTATAAATACAACTGCATAATTTTCATCCAAAATAACAACATATCCAAAATCTATATTTGCAAAAACCTTCTCAATATCCCCTTCATATTCCACTATATAACTTGATTTTTCTTGTCTAACAGTTCTATATCTATTTTGAATTGCCAAATCTAATCCCCCTCTTACACATAATTCTCCATATCCCCAAACTGGACCTGGATATATAACATCAGTTCTTTCCCGTTTTGCACCTTTGAGCATAAAATACTTTAACCTGTCACCATACATATATGGATCATTATTTTTTACTAATCCCCATTCCATAAAAAGAGCTGCAGCACCAGCAGCGTGTGGCGCTGCCATAGATGTACCTGATAATCTATCATATAATCCTCCAGGTATTGATGAATCTATACCTTCTCCTGGTGCCATTACATCCGGTTTTTCTCCTCCTATTTTTCCTCTTCCAGAAAAACTTGACACAGTATTAGTTTTATAGTTGTAACTTCCTACAGATATAACATTGTTTACAGTAGCCGGTATTCCTAAAGTATTAAAAGGATCTGGTTTCAAAAATTTCGTATCTTCACTTAATCCTTCAGAAATAGGAAGCCATATATCATATCTTCCTCTAGTTCCTCCTTTAGAGTAAATTGTTATTTCCCAAGGTCCTGCTGTTAAAAATTCTTCCTCTGATACTAAACTTATTATTATCTCTCCATTAATATCAAAAGGTTTTGCTCCACTGTTGTATATAAAATATCTATTCTTTCCTACTCTTCCTTCATAATATCCAGGATTTAAAGATATAATTCCAGTTGATATTCCTAAAGGATTCTTTAAATCAATTCTTATATCATTCAAAAAATCCTTATAAAATTGAAGTATCAGATTTTTTTCATCTATTCCTAGATTTATTGTTATTGTTTGTTTTTCTCTTAAAATTCCGCCAACATGATGAGCTCTATCCCCTTCATTTCCTGCTGCTACAACAAAACTTATTCTCTCTAAGCTGCATACCGTTTCAATATATTTTTCAAGCAAGCTATTACCATTATGAGCTCCATCATTTGTACTAAAACTTAAATTAATAACTAATGGTTGATTTAATTGTTTACTTTTGTCTAATAAAAATTTTATTCCTCTCATAAGCTGAGTGCTTTTAGCATAATTAACCTTTCCTTCTCCTGTCATTTTAACCATTGCAATACTTGATTCATAAGCAACTCCATAATACAGCTTTTCAATATTTCCACCAGCACAAGCTATCCCTGCTACATGCGTTCCATGACCTATCAAATCTCTTTGAGAAACTATACTATAAGGATTAGGAGAGTTTAAAGCCTGATTAATCTCATTTTTATTCCATATTTTTCCTCCTTGTGGTAAATCATATATATATTCTATTCTAGTATTACCGTTTTTGTCCCTAAAAGCTGGGTGAAGGTAATCTATCCCTGAATCAATAAATCCAACTAAAGTATTTTTTCCTGTTAAATTGTATAAATCCCATACTTCTTTAGCACAAATAGCTTTATTACTTTCTAAACTTGAAGTATATAATGTTTTAGGTAATTCCATATACTGAATTTCTTCAATACTACTTACTTTATCAATATCTTGAACATTTATAGTAATAATTCCAAAACCAAATCCTAAATTTTCAAATATACCTCCTATTTCATCTACCTTCTGCTTAACCTCTTTTAAGCTATCCCCAAACAAAACTATTAATTCTACCTTACCCTTAAGTATTTCATCATTATTGGAAAATTGTGCAAGTTTAGCTTTTATACCGCTTGGAACATTGACAATTAAATTTAATAACCCATCTACTTTTTCCGTAATATAACCTCCACCATTATTGGTTCTATACTACATTGTATGAAAAAAAATATTGTTTATAATTGAGTTTAAAACTTTATATGAGAAAAAAGCTTCTAATTTAGCATTAAAAAATCCAGCATTTCTAAAGTACTCCCTTTTAAGTAAACACGGTTTAAAAATGCCTGTTAAACTCTACTTAAAGGGAATGTTTTTTATGTCAAGAAAAATTAAATAACCGCACACCAATCAAACATAGGTATGCGGCTCAAAAATATTATGGATTTTTAATTTAGGAATTTGCCATGATTGTAAATTTTTAAAATTCAATAAAATAATTCCATCAATTTCTTTGAATTCTGGAGAAAGTAGTGTCCAGCGAAGGAAAATGATATATTGCGTAAGAAACATTTGAACAAAGTTTACAAGTTCTTAGCTTTACGAATTTGAAAAAAGTCATTTTTTAATTACTGATTCCTACGGAATATTAATTAAAAAATCTTTTTTCAATATGAGTAAAGCTTAGAACTTGTTACTGAAGTGAAAAGTTTCAGAGCAATATATCATTTCCGGCAGCGGCTATTTTTCATCTGCGAAAGTCTAATTATAATTTAATCTCAACTTTATCTAATTTAACTAATGGCTTTATGCGTTTTATTTCTGCTGTTTCAGTCATTAAACTTCCTCTATTACTAATTAATAATACTTTATTACTATCTAATTTCTTTATTTGTCTTATTTTTCTTTCATTATTATATTCAACTAAACAAATAGAGTTATTTGGTAAATCTTTTATTTTATGACCAAAAGCAATATCTCCTTTAGATATTCTAAAACCTACCATATCATCATCCTGTATTTCTATAAACAAAACTTTATCTTGAGCATAGCCCTCTATCTTATTTGATATTACAGGAAGTTTTCTTTTATCTATTACTTTATTTAAACTATAGTCATAAACTGGTATAGCTTTTAAAATTGATGATAAAGCATCATTCCATACATCCACTGTTTTCTGTTGTACTTTTTTACTTGGAGTAAATTTTTCACTCATTATATTTTCTTCTTCTTTTTCCTCATGATACATTGTTAAGTCATTTAAGTCACTGCCTAAAACTTTAGATGCTTTATCCATTAAAGATTCATTCATTATTTTCTTACCCATTTCTACTTCATTAATGAATTTTTCAGAAACACCCAACTTTTTAGCAAACTTCTTGGTACTCATACCTTTTTGATTTCTTATTGTTTTTATTTTATCTCCCACTCTACTCATTTTACATCCCTCATTCCTCTTTATGCTACTTAATTACTTTTTTTGTTTTTTAAACCATTGTTTTTCTTCTATTAAATGCTGCACTAATTTTTTAAAAGTCCACTCTTTTGATATTTTAGTCACTACAGCCAAAATAGGACTTATAAATTCGCTACTTTGTATTTTAGATACTATTCCTTCAAGCTCTTTATCATTTAAATTGTTAAATAAGATTACTTGTTGATTTGGCAATTCCTTATCATACACTTTAATCATAAGACCATCTATAATATCTTTTATCTTCATATTTGCCATAGTTTCTTCTACTAATTTAATCTTTATATCTCCTAGTTTTCTTAATAATTCCCTTACATATTGTTTCTCATTTTCATCAAATCCATAAATAAGAATCATTTTCTTATTATTCAAAATTTTCATCTTCCCCTCTTTTATTGAATAATTAAGCTATACCCTATAATATTTTTTCTGGTTCATCATATTCAATGCCAAAAGTTTCAACTGTAACTTCTTTCATAACTTGTTCTTCTACTGGTTTATCTCTGAAATCTCTCTCAACATTTACGATTTTTTGTGCTGCCTCTATGCCTTCTACAACTTTACCAAAACCTGCATATTGACCATCTAAATGCGGAGCAGCTCCTACCATTATAAAAAATTGACTACCAGCAGAATTTGGCTGCATAGTTCTTGCCATAGATAATACTCCTTCAGTATGTTTTAAATCATTTTTAAATCCATTAGAAGCAAATTCACCTTTTATTGAATATCCTGGACCACCTACTCCTGTTCCCTGAGGACATCCTGCTTGTATTACAAATCCTGGTATAACTCTGTGAAAACAAATACCATTATAGAATCCTTTATTTATTAAACTTATAAAATTTTTCACTGTATTAGGTGCAGTATCTGGATATAACTCTGCCTTTATTACATCACCATTTTCCATTTTAATAGTAACTATTGGATTTTTCATTTTTATCTCTCCTTTATTACAATATTAATTTTTATTATATAACTCAACTTTCACAGTAAAAAAATACTGCTTAGCGGAGGGAAATGATATATTGCGTAAGAAACATTTGAACAAAGTTTACAAGTTCTTAGCTTTACGAATTTGAAAAAAGTTATTTTTTCAACATGAGTAAAGCTTAGAACTTGTTACTGAAGTGAAAGGTTTCTAAGCAAGATATCATTTTCCGTAGCGGCTATTTTTCACCTGTGAAAGTTTAATTATATAAATTATATCATATTTTATATTATTAGCCATTTAACAAATAAAAACTACAGTAATTTCATTAATTACTGTAGTTTTCAGTTCTAATATATCTTTTCCTCAACCCAATTCATTCTTATCTTTATATTTTTAATAGGATTATCAGTTTTTATATAAATACATCCTTTTGGCAATAATATTATAAATTGCTTTTTTAATATTTCAATAGAACTATTATTACACTTTCGTATAGTACTTATATGAAGTAATTCATCTTTCATTAAATGTAATTTGTCACAAAAAATATAAAAAGCTCCCTGCTTATCTTTATTTAATTTTTCATCCACTTGTTCTCCAACTAATATTTTAAATTCATCATTAGCACATCCTATGTTTATACTATTTATTATACATATGCAGTTACTATTTACTGGATTAATTATAGAGACATTATTAAATTCTTTTTTTCTATTTATTTCAGTATCTATTTGATGTAAACTCAAATTTTCTGTATAATGCTCATCATTTTTTTCTATTACGAACCCCTTCATTTTATCACCTTATTTATCATTTTATTTTCAAAAGATTTTTATAATACTATTTTATTCATTATCAAAAATAAAGTTCGTCCAAAAAATATAAAATAAAAATGAGCAATCATTATAGATCACTCATTTAAATACTCAAATATAATTTAAAAATATATTAAATTTAAATGTTTTTGTCTAATTATTATCTAACTTAAAAAGTTGTACCTAAAACTACTCTCTTATAGTTTCTTATATTTGATAGGTTTTTAACATTAATCTTTGAAAAAATATACTCTCTTCCTAATTTGTTAATAAGATTAGTAAATAAAGTACATAAAAACGTCGTTGGTACTTTTTCAATGTCTTCAAAATCTAATACTATTTGATCATCTAAACAACTTTCTATTACTTGTCTAACAACAATGCCATCTTCAGGATTACAGTAGTTTCCCACAATGTCTTTAACTTTTATTTGTTTCATGAAAAACACCCCCATTTAATATATCTATAATTTCAAAATTTTCTTTCATTTTCCTTCTACTTATAATATATCAAATAGAATATATATTGTCAACACTTTAACAATGTTTTTTGTATTTTTTTTAACAAACATATTTTTAAAAAAAGTTACTAATTTATAAATTAGCAACTTTTTAATGTTTTTTAAACGTTTGTCATAAGTTTATAACTTAAATCATTAACTTTCGGATCTTGAAGTGAGTTATATATATGTACATATCCTTTTTCTTGTTTTTCACTCAATAAATTTAAATTAATTAGTTGTCTTTTTAATTGTTTTGAAGTTCCTAAACTTCCGTCTATTATTGGTATATCCTTATTAACTATTTCATGAATTTGACTTTTTATAAAAGGATAATGTGTACATCCTAACACTATTGAAGCTATTTTGCTTGATTTATAGTCCTTTAATTTTTCAGTAAGATACTTTGTAATCTCCTTTGACTTCAAGTCCCCTTTTTCTATGAGTTCTGCAAGACCTCCACACGGAAATGGAACAATGTCTGCATCTTTTTTATACTTTTCCATAAGTATGTTAAATTTCTTTTCTGATAAAGTAACCGGAGTTGCCATTACTAATATCTTACCTTCCCTATGTAATTCTACTGCAGGTTTCAAAGCTGGTTCTATTCCTATTATAGGTATATCATAGTTTTTTCTTAAATCATCTACAGTTGCGCTAGTTGCAGTATTACATGCAACCAATATAGCCTTAACTTTCTTACTAATTAAAAATTCTACTACATTACTAACTAATTTCTTTAACTCATCTAAATTTTTCGTACCATAAGGAGCATTCTTAGAATCTCCAAAATATATAAAATCTTCATTAGGAAGTACTTTTACAGCCTGCTTTAATACACTTAATCCTCCAATACCTGAATCAAAAACACCTATAGGTTTTTCCTTTCCATTCACTTTGTACACCACCTTACACTAACTTGTTGGAAATTACTTATTAATAAAAACTCTTTATTAGTATTTTAAAACAAAATCTCTATATCCTTAAAATATTTTAACAAATTCAATACTATTATTACAACTTAAATATAAATGAAAAATTCAGCGAAAATTGGTTATAATATACCTTAAGCACTTAAATCATTGCAATATTACAGTAATAACTATATATGAAATTTATTTATGCAAGTCTTTCAATTTGATTGACAATTTTATTAATTTGATGTAGAATTTTGAACATATTATTACGTCATAGGGGGTCGTTGTATGAATGAACTAATTTATACGGTTTCAAAAAATGAACATTCCGAAGAAAAGCTTAAAGAAATTTTATCTTCACATACTGAAATAAAATTTGTATCTTTTGTAGGGGTTGATTTATCAGGTAATGATACTGACGAAAAAATTCCTGTCTCTGTTTTTTTAGACGATATTTCTAACTTCTTAAAAGGTGCTGTTCAAACAGACGGTTCTTCGGTTGTACTTCCAGGAATAGCATCATTAAATAACGCTAAAGTAGATATGATAGCTGATATTGACACTAATTGGTTTATTGACTATAACTTTGAACATATAGATACTAAAACTCACCTTCCTGTTGGTACACTCAGAATTCCTTGTTTTCTTTATCATGATAATAAACCTGTATGTTCTCGTTCTATCTTAAAAAATTCCGTAACCTACTTTAAGTCCACTCTTTTAGAATTATTCAAGAAATATCCTGATTCTCTTTCAAATTTTGATATAAAATATGAAGATATAGATGATATTTCCATAACTTCAGCTACAGAATTAGAATTTTGGGTAAAAACTCCTAACGATGAAGCTCATGTGGAAGAACTTTCAACTTCACAAGTACTTCGAGAACAATATTGGACAAAAACTAGAGGTTCAGTAAGAACTTGTCTTGAACAATTACTAATATATATGGAAAAATACGGCTTCGAACCTGAGATGGGTCATAAAGAAGTTGGTGGAGTTAAAGCTAAAATAGGTGAATCTGGAAATTTAACACATATAATGGAACAGTTAGAGATTGATTGGAAATATTCAAATGCTCTACAAACTGCTGATAATGAAATATTCATTAAAAATTTAGTAAGAGAATTATTTAGACTAAGTGGTTTAGATGTTACTTTTATGGCTAAACCAATTGATGGTGTAGCTGGTAGTGGGGAGCATACTCATATAAGTATAACTTTAAAAACTAAACAAGGAAAAATAATTAATTTATTTACAGCTCCAAAGAAACATTTCCTAAGTATAATTGGATATGGTTCTATAATGGGAATACTAAAAAATTATGAAATAATTAATCCATTTGTTTCTTCAACAAATAATTCTTTAAAAAGATTAAAACCAGGTTTTGAGGCTCCTGTATGTATTGTTACATCTCTTGGACATACAGTAGAAGTTCCTTCTAGAAATAGAACAATACTTCTAGGACTTATAAGAGATTTAGAAAATCCACTATCTACTAGATTTGAACTTAGATCACCAAATCCTCATACTAATACTTATCTATGTATTTCTGCTATGTGCATGAGTATGATTGATGGTATTAGTTATGGTATAATAAATGGAAAAAATGAGGACGATCTCTTAAAAGAACTTTCAAAAAAATACGGTGAAGAAACAGGTTATCTTGAAAAATTCAGAATGTATAGAAGTGAAAAAGACGTATTTGAAGAATATACAGATGAAGAAAGATGTAAATATTTTGGTAAAGCTCCTACTACTGTTTATGACAATATAGTTGCTTTAGAAAAATATCCTGAAAAAGTTGAAATTCTAAAAAAAGGGAATGTATTTACTAACCAATTAATTAATGGATTCAAAATGGGCGCCCTTACTAGATGGACTACAGAAATTAACTGCAGAGTTATAAATAATTACATAAAAGAAGTTCGTAATTGTAAAAAACTTCACTTAGATGATGTAGCAGTTGATTTAGATTTATCTTATTGGATAAAAATAAATGACATTAGAAAATATATAATGAAAGATACTCATAATAAGAAAAGTTTATTTACAAAAATAAAAAAAGCTAGTGATTCTAAAGACTTTTCAGAAGTATCTAACTTACAAATAGAATTAGATTCTAAAATAGATAACCTTAGAGAATTGTATTCTATCTATGAAAAAAATCTATTAGATATCTAACTCAACTTTGTCAGATGAAATACAGTGACTGCGAGAAATGACACATTGCTCTGAAACATCTAACAATATAAAACAAGAGTTCTATTGATAATATGCAATGGAACTCTTGTTTTTGTATTATTATCTTATCTAAAAGAATTAATAATAATAAACTGGATATACTAACAAATAATTGATTTATATCATATTTTTGTTGACAAATCATATACTTAAATATAAAATGTAAATGCAAATAATTTGCATTTACTTTATTTTTTATGGAGGTATAATATGACAAAACCTTTAAAGATATTTTTATTAATTTCATTAACTTGGTGCATTATCTTAACAGGATGCAGCAATTCAACATCTACATCGTATAAAGATAAAAACTCTAAACCTGTTATTGCTGTTTCAATTGTACCAGAGGAAACTTTTGTGAAAGCTGTTGCTGGTAATTTAGTAGACATCGTTACTATGATTCCTCCTGGAAAAAGCCCAACAAATTATCAACCTACGCCAGAACTATTAGAAGATTTTAGTGATGCTTCGATATATTTCACAATAGGTGTCCCCACTGAAAAAGATAATATATTACCAAAAGCTAAAGATTTCAATAAAAATTTAAAAATTATAGATTTATCTAAAAAAGTATCAGGAACTTACAAAGATCGAAAATTTACTTCTGGTGGACGTGATCCTCATATTTGGTTATCACCAAAACGGGTAGAAATTATGATTAATTCAATTAAAGATGAACTTTCTAATATTGATCCTCAAAATAAAGATATTTATAGTAAAAACGCAAAAGCTTATATTAAAAACTTAAATACACTCGATAAAAATATTAAAACTACTTTAAACAATGTTGTAAACAAAACATTTATAATTTATCATCCTTCTTTAGGATATTTTGCTGATGATTACGGTCTAAACATGCTTACATTAGAACAAAACGGTAAAGAAGCTACTCCTCAGGATATGCAAAATTTAATAAATAAAGCTAAGCAAAATAATATAAAAGTTATTTTCTATCAAGCAGAAGTAGATAGTAAACAATGTAGTGCTTTTGCTGAATCTATAAATGGTGAAACAGAAAAAGTTAATCCTCTTGATGGAAATTATATAGAAAATATGAAAAAAATAGCCCATACTTTTTCTAAAACTATAAAGTAAAGAGAGTGATTATATATGAAAAATGTAATTGTGATAAAAAATTTAAGCACATACTACGATAACGTATGTGCTTTATCTAATATTAATTTAACTGTTAAGGAAAAAGATTTTTTAGCTATATTAGGTCCTAATGGTGGTGGAAAAAGTACTTTGTTAAAAAATTTATTAGGTCTTGTAAAGCCTTCAAAAGGTTCTATAAAAATTATGGGTAAAGATTTAAAAAAATGCAAAAATACAATTGGCTATGTTCCCCAATTTTCAAAATTTGATAAAAAATTTCCTATTAGCGTTTTAGATACTGTTTTATGTGGAACTTTAAATAATACTAAAAACTTTTTCCATACTTATACAAAAGAAAATAGAAAATTTGTATCCAATATACTTAAACAATTAAATTTATATGAATTTAAAAACAGGCAAATAGGTCAACTTTCAGGTGGACAATTACAAAGAGTTTTAATTGCTCGAGCATTAGCAGTAAATCCTAAAATATTAATACTAGATGAACCTACTGCAAGCTTAGATGTTAATTCTAAGTCTCAAATTTATTCCATTTTAAAAGACTTAAACAAAACAAAAACTATAATAATTGTAAGCCATGATATTAATGATATATCTTCCTATGTTAATTCTATCGCATGTTTAAACAAGCAATTATATTATCACGGCAATCCTGAATCAAATGATAAAATGATTGAACATATTTATGGATATTCTATAAATCCAATAACTTATAAAATACCTACTGGTATTTTGGAAACTCACAAGGAGTGATTTTTATGATTCATACAATATTAAAATATACCTTTCTTCAACATGCTGTAACTAGTGCAATACTTGCAAGTATTGCTTGTGGAATAATTGGAACAATAATTATTGAAAAAAAACTAGTTATGATGAGTGGAGGAATTGCTCATACAGCTTTTGGAGGAGTAGGTCTAGGATATTTTTTAGGTATAGAGCCTATAATAGGTGCTCTTATTTTTTCTGTTTTATCTGCTCTGGGAATTACCACTATAAAAAGGAAAACAGGTACTAATTCTGATACTTTAATTGGTATGTTTTGGTCTATGGGTATGGCTCTTGGAATATTATTTATATCTTTTACTCCAAGCTATCCTCCTGATATGTCATCCTATTTATTTGGAGATATTTTAACTGTCTCATCTATTGATATAAAAACAATGATGGTATTAGATTTTATAGTTGTATTTACAATTTTATCACTATTTAATGTATTTAAATCTTATTTATTTGATGAAGAATTTTGTTCATCATTAGGAATTAATACCTCTTTACTAGAATATTTATTATTTATACTTATAGCTCTTACTGTAGTTGTACTTATTAGAGTTGTTGGAATAATATTAATCATAGCACTTTTAACAGTACCTCCTGCTATTGCAAAACAATTTTCTTTTAATTTAAAAAATATAATGATTATATCTATATTTTTAGGAATGTTTTTTTGCCTTTTTGGTCTGTGGATTTCTTATAATTTTCATATACCATCTGGAGCATCAATTATTATTCTAACCGTAACTACCTATTTAATAGTATCTTTTGTTAAGAGTATCTTTAAAAAAATTATGTGTAAAAATTAAAATATAAAATAAGTAATTCAACTTTCGCACATAAAAATAATCGCTAAACAGTATTTTTTACTGTGAAAGTTGAATAAGCAAATATTTAAATTGAATGCTGCAGCTGGTTAATCTAATTCAGCTGCAGCATTTATTATATGTTTCTAAATATTACTTGTTTCAACACTGTTAAATTCATCTAGTACTTCTTTTGAAGGTTTTTCACCTAATAAACTAATAATTATTATAGCAATACTTGATACTATCATTCCTGGCACTATCTCATATAACTCAAAAATACCTCCATGTAGGTTCTTCCATAAAATAACTGTTATTCCTCCTGTAATCATTCCTGCAAGCGCACCATTTCTTGTCATTCTTTTCCAAAATATTGATAAAAGTACTACTGGTCCAAATCCAGCTCCAAATCCAGCCCACGCATACGCAACTAATGCCAATACTGAGCTTTCTGGATTTAACGCCAATAAATATGCTACAATTGCTACTGCTATAACCGTTCCTCTACTAATCCATACCAATTCTTTTTGAGAAGCATGAGGTTTAAATACTGATTTATATATATCTTCTGTCAACGCTGAAGCTGTAACTAAAAGTTGTGAATCGGCTGTACTCATAACAGCCGCAAGAATAGCTGCTAATAAAATTCCTGCTATAAATGAAGGAAACATATTATTTACCATAATCATAAACACTTTTTCTGAAGCACTTCCTTGTAAATTTTGTTTTAAATAAACTCTTCCAACAATTCCTATAATTACTGCTGCAGTAAGAGATATTACAACCCAACTCATAGCTATTCTTCGTGCTTTATCAATTTGTTTAGATGATCTAATAGCCATAAATCTAGTTAATATATGAGGTTGCCCAAAGTATCCTAATCCCCACGCTAATAATGAAATAATAGCAATCAAAGATAATGACTCACCTTTATAGTTTGTAAATATATTTAATAAATTTGAATTTATTGATGTTACTTTATCCATTACTGAACCATATCCCCCTATTACTCTTATTGCAGTAATAGGTACAATAGTTATTGCAAAAAACATTAATATACCTTGAACTAAGTCTGTCCAACATACTGCCATGAATCCACCTAAAAATGTATATGAAATAACAACTACAGTTCCAATTGTTAATGCATAAATATATGGTATTCCAAATACTGTATTGAATAACTTTCCTCCTGCCACAAGTCCTGAAGAAGTATATATAGTAAAAAACACTAATATTATCAATGCGGAAACTATTCTTAGAACTTTTGATTTATCTTTAAATCTATTTTGAAAATATGCTGATAATGTTATAGAGTTCCCTGCTATTTCTGTATATTTTCTCAAACGTTTGGCTACTATTTTCCAGTTAATATATGTTCCTAAACCAAGTCCCACTGCTATCCATATAGCTTCTACTCCACTTAAATAAGCATATCCTGGCAATCCCATAAGTAACCATCCACTCATATCTGAAGCTTGAGAACTCATTGCTGTTACCCAACTATTTAAATTTCTACCTCCTAAAATGTATTCAGATAAATTTTCTGTTTTTTTATAATATATAAATCCTATTAATAACATTAAAAATAAATATATAATAAATACTATACTAATAACTACACTACTACTCACTGTTATTCCTCCTTTGATTATTTTAAACAAAAATAAAAAACCTCGTTCCCTATAATAAGGGACGAAGTTATCCGCGTTACCACCCTAGTTAATTTAAAATTTTAATCATATAATTTTAAATTCTCTTTAAAAATAAATATCGGTATTACCCGCCTGAATATACTTAATTTCAATTCAGGTACTCCAGGTCTGGTTCAATACTTATTGGATTAGAAATCTCTCAGCTTAAAATTTCCTCTCTGTGAATCATAAATATTTACTATTACCCTTCATCACTTTATCACTTTATTGTGTTTTGAAATTATTAAAAAAAATAAAAAAACTCCGTTCCCTATAATAAGGGACGAAGTTATCCGCGTTACCACCCTAGTTAATTTAAAATTTAGTCGACCTAATTTCAAATTCTCTTTAAAAATAAATATCGGTGTTACCCGCCTGAATGTACTTAATTTCAATTCAGGTGCTCCAGGTCTGGTTCAATACTCATTGGACTAGAAATCTCTCAGCTTAAAATTTCTTCTCTGTAAATCATAAATATTTACTATTACCCTTCATCACTTTATCATAATTATAATGTTTAACACCTATTTTAGTTCCAAAATCGAATTTTGTCAACACCATTTTTTAAATAATTACCAACTCACTTTCGCAGTAAAAAAATACTGCTTAGCGAAGGGAAATGATATCTTGCGTAAGAAACATTTAATATCAATTAAGAATTAATAATTAAAAATTAATAATGAAGGTTGATTTTTGCTTTAGCAAAAATCTTTAATTATATATTAGTTATTTTACCCTAAGGCAAAATTTCCTTAATTATTAATTATTCATTATTAACTATTCATTATCTTTAAAGTGAAAGGTTTCTAATCAAGATATCATTTTCCGCAGCAACTATTTTTCATCTGCGAAAGTTGAATTACTAACTAAAATTCTGCACTACCTGGAGTTCTTGGGAATGGTAGTACGTCTCTTATGTTTGACATACCAGTTAAGTACATTATCATTCTTTCAAATCCAAGTCCAAATCCAGCATGTTTAGTTTCTCCATATTTTCTTAATTCTAAATACCACCAATAATCTTCCTTTTCAAGTCCTAATTCTTTAATTCTTGCTTCTAAAACATCAAGTCTTTCTTCTCTTTGGCTTCCTCCAATTATTTCCCCTATACCAGGAACTAAAAGATCTGCAGCGGCAACTGTTTTGTTATCCTCATTCATTCTCATATAGAATGCTTTTATATCTTTTGGATAATCTGTTACAAATACAGGTTTATTATATACTTGTTCTGTTAAATATCTTTCATGTTCTGTTTGAAGGTCACATCCCCATTCAACTGGATATTTAAATTCTACCTTCGCTTTATTTAATAAATCAACAGCTTCTGTATATGTTATTCTAGCAAAATCTGAATTCATAACATTTTTTAATCTATCAAATAATCCTTTGTCAACAAATTTATTGAAAAATTCAATTTCTTCTGGTGCATTTTCCATAACATATTTTATTATATATTTAACCATTTCTTCTGCAAGATCCATATCATCTGCAAGATCTGCAAAAGCTATTTCTGGTTCTATCATCCAAAATTCTGATGCATGTCTTCCAGTATTTGAATTTTCTGCTCTAAATGTAGGTCCAAAAGTATAAACATTTCTAAACGCAAGAGCGTATATTTCTGCTTCTAATTGACCACTTACTGTAAGGTTTGCTTGTTTTCCAAAGAAATCTTGTTTGTAATCTATTTCACCTTTTTTATCCTTTGGCAAGTTATTCAAATCAAGTGTAGTTACTCTAAACATTTCTCCTGCACCTTCACAGTCACTAGCTGTTATTATTGGTGTATGCACATATACAAAACCTTTTTCTTGAAAAAATTTGTGTATAGCATAAGCAGCTATTGAACGTACTCTAAATACAGCTGAAAAAGCATTACTTCTAGGTCTTAAATGTGCTATACTTCTTAAATATTCAAAAGTATGTCTTTTCTTTTGAAGCGGATAATCTGATGCTGACTTACCTACTAAAATTATTTTTTTAGCTTTTATTTCAAAACGCTGTTTACTACCTGGAGTCTCTACCAATTCTCCTTCTACTTCTATTGATGAACTAATTGGTAGTTTTGATAATTCTTTAAAATTTTCTAGATTTTCTTCAAATACAACTTGTATGTTTTTAAAGAAGCTTCCATCATTTACCTCTATAAACCCAAATGCTTTTGAAGCTCTTATTGTTCTTACCCATCCAGCTATTTTTACTTCTTTTCCAGAATATTTTGCTGTTTCTCTGTAAATACTTTTAATTAATATTGTTTCCATAATACTGTCCTCCCTTTTTATTTTTTTGCATAATAAAAGCCTTTCATCCCAACGGGACGAAAGGCTACACTTTCGCGGTACCACCCAGTTTGCCATAAAGGCCACCTCAAAAAGTACAAAATAATATATTTTATACTCTCCCACAATAAGGGTTGGGTTCCCTCTAAGTCTACTCTTCTAAATAATTTCGATTAGAAACTCTGAGATGTTCTTCAATATAAGTGATTTGTCAGTCTTCCACCATACCTGACTCGCTAAGAAATCATTCCTATATCTACTCTTCTCTTCATCGTCTTATAATAATATTCTATATAATTCTAAATTATAATATTTTTCAATATGTATGTCAATAATTTGAATCATAATTTATTCAAGTTATTTCATATTGATATTTATTATTACCTATGTAGTAAAGAAATATTAAAATATACGCTTTACATATTCTGTAAATAATTGTATCATAAATCTATATGGTTACACTTGAATATTTATATATTAAAAATTAAGGATGGTGGTATCTAAAATGGTATCTATTTCACTTTCTGAAATTGTAAAAAATCAAAGAACTTTCTTTAAAAGTGGCAAAACTAGAAACCTAGATTTTAGAATTTTACAATTGAAAAAATTAAAAATGGCTATACAAAAAAATGAAGAACTCATATTCAATGCATTGAAAAAAGATCTTAACAAACCAGAAATAGAATCTTATATAACAGAACTAGGTTTATCCCTAATTGAAATTGATAATATGATAAAAAATCTAAAAAAATATGCTAAACCAAAAAAAGTAAAAACCCCTTTAGCATATATAAAAAGTAAAAGCTATATTATATCTGAACCTTTAGGTGTTACTCTTATTATTTCTCCATGGAACTATCCTTTTCAATTAACTATTAATCCTTTGATAGGAAGCATTGCAGCAGGGAATTGTTGTATAATAAAAACTTCTAGTATGTCTCCAAATACTTCTTCAGTTATAAGAACATTTATAAATAATACATTTAATGAAAATTATATCACTGTTGTTGAAAATAAAAAGGATACTTCGTCTATGATATTAAAAGAAAAATTTGACTATATATTCTTTACTGGTTCACCTAGAATTGGACGAATAGTCATGGAATCTGCAGCTAAAAACCTTACTCCTGTAACACTTGAATTAGGTGGAAAAAGCCCTTGTATCGTTGACACAGATATAAACATTAAAAATACATGCAGAAGAATATGTTTTGGAAAATTTTCAAATTCAGGTCAAACTTGTGTTGCTCCAGATTATTTACTAGTAAACAAAAATATAAAAAATGATCTCATAGATGAACTTAAAACTACAATTACAAATTTTTATGGTTCCAATCCCCAAAATAGTAAATACTTTGGTCGTATTATAAACTCTAAACATTTTAATAGATTAAAAAATTTATTACAAGGACAAAACATAATTTTTGGTGGAAAAATGGATGAAAATGAACGTTATATATCACCTACTATACTAGATAATGTTTCTTTGAGCTCTCCTATTATGCAAGAAGAAATCTTTGGACCAATTTTACCTGTAATAGAATATAGCTCTCTGCAAAAAGCTATAGACATCATAAACACTAAATCTAAGCCATTAGCTTTATATATTTTCTCTAAAGATAAAAATGTGCAAAATGTAATTTTACAACGAACAAGTTCCGGTGGTGTATGTATTAATGACACTCTTATCCATATTACAACTGATACCTTACCTTTTGGTGGTGTAGGCGAAAGTGGAATGGGAAATTATCATGGAAAAGCTTCTTTTGATACCTTTTCCCACAAAAAAAGTATATTAAAAAGTCCATTTTCTATAGATACTAAGGTATATCCTCCTTATAAAATCACCTTAGAAAAAGCAAAAAAACTTCTTAAATTTTTATAATATTTCTATCTCTGTTTTTTCAACTAAAGCTTCAGTATTTCCTTCAATATACCTAAGCACATTTTCAATTACACTGTTAGCATGCCTACTGTCATTGCTAACACAAGATATACCTATAACAATGGATTTATGATAATCTTGATTTTCTATTTCTGCAACTGAAACGTTAAATTTATGCTGTACTTTAGCTATTATACTCTTAACTATCATTCTTTTCTCTTTTAAAGAGTGTACCCAATTAGCATATAAATAAATTTTTGCTGTTCCTATTATCAATTCAGACCCTCCTAATGTATCATTTAAAAATTCTTTTAAGTTACTATTAGCATATTTCTTTAATAATATAATTATAACCTTCAAAAAATTTAAAATCCCTTATCATAAAATAAGGGATTTTAAATGCATGTAGAAGTTTTATTACTTCTTCTGCGGAGGTAAATTTGGGATTACCTTGTGTTATATATTTTGAAAATACTCAATTAGTATTAGTAAAATTCATTTTAAATTCAATTTACTGTACTTGTAGCTTTTTAGAATTCTCCTTTTGTTTAAATAAATTAAATTTTATTTTATCAAATATAGTAGATCCTATAAATCCACACGTTACTCCTCCTAATATACCTATTAATACAGCAAATAAAACATTTTTAGGCTCATTAAATGCAAACGGTACTAAAAGTCCTGGTATTGGTGCAGCTGTTCCTGGTGCATTATTTATTATATTAAAATATGCTGCTGCAATACCTGCTATCCCTCCAGCAAAAAAATTTGAACAATATATTGGTACTGGATTTGTAGTTACAATATCTGCTTGAGTTAGAGGTTCAAGTATAACACCAATAACATTTGTTAAATTGCCCAATTTAAGTTTTTTAATTACCATTCCATCTGAAAACGCTCCTCCTATACAAGCTATAGAAGCTATTCCCATAGCAAGACCTTTGAGCCCAAGCATTGCTGTTAATGCCATAGCACTCAATGGAGAAGTACATATAATTTTCATGATTCCTCCCAAACAAAATCCCATTATATATGGAGATTGTTCTGCTGTTATTGAAATTACATTGCCTATATTAAGAAGCGTTAAATTAACAATAGGATCCACACCTAATGCTATTATTCTAGCTAATGGTGCAAGTATTATGGCACCTAATATTATATCTAAACCTTCTGGTAACTTTTTTTCCAATATTGGTCCTATCAAACCAATAATATATCCTGCTATGAATCCTGGTATTATACCATATCCTCCTACGGCTACTCCTGCAATAACTGCATATGCTGGTTTAATACCCATATTAATAGAAACCAATATTACTGCAGCTACTCCTCCCATATCTCCAGATATGCTTCCTACTTCTTGTAAAAACTTAATATTCAAAAAACTCCCACTTATATATCTGTGTACAGCTTCAACTAAAAAAGTTGCAACAGCAGCATTTGCCAATCCATTCATTGCCTTCTGCCCTTTTGGAGCCTTCAAACTAAATAAAGAAAATAATGACAAAACAAAAACTAACAAACCTATTCCTTTTAAAATTTGCATTTATATCATCCTTCCTTACATATTTAGTCTTTCTATGCTAAAGGACAAGAATACGAAAGACAGGGAACAACTAGCATAGAAAAACCTACACTAATCATTCCCTGTCCTTTTATCTGAAAGTTTCCTTAAATTAATTTCAATTACAATCTAAGTTGCTTCGTTGATGGCTCACTTAAGAGCTCTCTCCAGAGTTGTGTCAGATTATTGTATAGAACCTGAAAGCTTCAAAATAAGCTCTTAGCAAAACTTATTCCTTTCTTCTACGGTTATCTATAATATTTATAGATATCTCCAACAATCTTCATCCACCATTATTCACTTTTCAACATCATTTTAAGTCTTATTTATATCAATGTCAATATTATTTTTAATATTTTATTTATTGTTTTTTTTAATAATACATTTAGTATCTATTTAGCATTTTAAATATTTATCAAACCATTCTGTTATCTCTTTTAATCTCCTAATTCTATGCTTAGGTTTTCCACCTCTACTCAATTCATGATTTTCTCCTTTAAACATGCATAGCCTAGCATCTATATTATGATACTTCAATGCGGTAAACATTTGTATTCCTTGTTCAAGAGGACATCTATAATCTTCTTGTGAATGAATAAATAATGTAGGTGTACTTACTTTATCAGCATATTTTAACGGAGAATGTTCCCATAATATTTCTGGATTATCCCATGGAGTAGCTCCATTATTTTGATCATTTGCAAAATAATATCCTATATCAGCAACACCAAATTCTGTAAACCAATTAGATATACTTCTTTGTGAAACAGCTGCTTTAAATCTATTTGTATGCCCAATAATCCAGTTTGTCATAAAGCCACCATAAGATCCTCCGGTTACCCCTATTCTCTCTTTGTCTATAAATTTAAATCTTTCTAATACATAATCAGTGAATTTCATGATATCTTCATAATCTATATTTCCATATTTTCCTCTTATATCTGCAAATTCACTACCTTTTCCATTGCTTCCTCTAGGGTTACAAAAGAATACTACATAACCTTTACCAGCCCAATACTGCATTTCATGAAAAAACACCTCTCCATACACAGTCTTAGGACCACCATGTATATCTAAAATAGCTGGATATTTTTCATTTTCATTAAAATTAATAGGTTTCATTATCCATCCATCTATTTTAACATCTGTATCAGTTTCTACAGCTACTCTCTCAATAGATGCTATATCTCTATCTTTCTGTACCCATTCATTAAAGCCTGTTATTTGCTTTTCTTTTTTGTCATGTTCAAGTTTATATATCTCTTGAAGTTTTGAACCTCTTAAACCTATAAACAAAATCTCATCATCACTTACATCATATGAATCTACAGAACCTTTTGATATTATTATTTTTTGTATATTTCCATTTTTATCTATTCTATTTAGATATGAACTTTCTACTTCTGTTGTTATGAAATAAACATACTCCCCATATTTTTTTATACTTGTTGACCCTCCATACCTACAATCAGAACATACTGAATTCCAAATACTTATATCAAAATCTGGAGTTATACATTTTTGTTTCTTACTTTCTATATCTATAATATAAAACTTCTGATTTTCATTAAGTCCATACTTTTTCATATTACTGCATGTACAAATAATTTTATTTTCATCAATAAAATCAGCATAAGAATAAGAAAATTCTTTATTTGTAGTAATATTGTTTATTGTTTTACTGTTAATATCCATAATAAAAACAGAATCTTGTATTTTCATCTTTGACTTAAATTCTTGCGCAATAAATACAATCTGAGTTTTATCTTCATTGAGAGTAAAATAATTTATATCCATATATTCTCCAGTTAATGCTTCTAATTCATTTTTATCTTTATGGTATAAATATAGCCTATTCCTATTTTTATTAGTATACCCTTGTCCATTTGTACAAAATGGAATTTCATCTATAACTTCATAGTCTTTGTCTTCCTTAATTTTTTTTAATTTTTCCTCTTTCTCCTCATCACTTAATATAAATAGTTCTCCCTTATTTATATTATAATTAGCACATATCAAAAAAGTATTTTGGTCAAGTTCTTTAATATTTTTTACTTTCATTGGAATTTCAAAATACTTTTTAGCTTCTCCACCATTTATATTAATCTTATAAAACGATGTAAAATCTTCCCCAGTTTCTTGTCTTTTCTTTTCCTTTTCACTTCTTATAGTTGGAAAAAGAATATTTTCACTATCATTTAACCAAATAAAACTATTTTCTTTACCAAGTGTAGTTAACTGAAAATATTTATTTTCTTTAACGTCATAAATCCATAAATTTGAAATGTACTTATTTTCATCCTTATCTGCTTCTGCTACAACGAAACAAGCATTATTTTTATTTGGCGAATACTTTACTCCTGATAAAAACTTAAACTTAGTAATATCATCAATTTTTATTTTTTCCATTACGATCCCCCATTTACTCAATTTTCTAAATATTATAATTAATATTATACCTCTCTCATCAATATATTTAAACAAACTATTTTTAAATATAAAACCTACAGAATCACTATATAGTAATTCTGTAGGTTTTATATTCTATATTTTTCCTTTAAATTCTTTATTATTATCTATCTTAATATCAAATTGATAATTATCATATCCATTAATTCGATAGTCATTAATCTCATTAAGAACAAGCTTTGAATTCCAAAAAATAAACAATGAATACTTATCCTTATTATACGGATTTTTAACCAAAAAATTTCCGTGAATATTAGAACTATTAATGCTTGTACCATTTATATTTATAAATTTATTACCCAACACTATAGGTAATTCTTCATTTAATGAATTGTAAACTTTATTATTTAAATAATTACCCATTATTATTACATTGTTATTTTTTAATTCTGAATTGGATATTTCTTTATCTGTTTTTACAATTATATTATTCTTTACTTCAAATTCTTGCTCACACATAAATCTAAAATTTTTTATAAGTTGATCTACCACAGTACTTTCTTCTTTTGACAATGTACTTGGTTTCACTATATATATTTTTTCTCCTAAAATAGCTTTAGCAAAAATAGATGCTGTAGATAACTCATCTTCTTTAGCATTTTTTAAAATATATGCTTTTGACATCTCTATATTGATTTTATTTCTTTCTTCATCTGATATTAATATATTTTTGGGATTATATTCCTTATTAGTTATATCATTATAAATTATATTTCTTATATCTTTTCCTGCTGTGCTTTCTACAACATCTAACATTCCTTTTATAGTTGAATTTTTAAATTTGTATTTATTAAAATAAGTTTGGAAAAACTTAATAAACTTTTCTTCTCCTATTCTCTGTCTTAAATCCTCTAGAGCAAGTGGTCCTCTACCATATATATTAAATGAATATTCCTGCCAATTTTTAAACTTATCTACGCTTGTATTTAATGGATATTTTTTTAATCTATTATAAGGTTCTGTTCTAAATTTTATTAGTGTTCCACTTTGACAATATTTTCCGTATTTTTTTTCAAAATAATATGCTGTTGAATATACAGTAAAAGATTCATCAAGAAAAGATTCTTTAAACTCATTATTTCCAACTACAGAAAACCACCATTGATGACATGTTTCATGAACAACAGCTTCAATTTCAAAAGGTATTCTTTCTGCTATATTATACTCCAAATTCTTAGTGTCAAAGTTATATTGTCCCATTTGTATTAATTGAGGATACTCCATAGCTCCTCCTGCTAAATTAGTTTCGACTACATCATATTCTTTAAATGGATACTTACCAAATTTTTCACTAAAAAAGCTTAAAGCATCACTTGCCTTATCTAATATAATATTAGCTCTTTTCTTGCATGTTTCTTTATCTGTATTATTTGTATCAAAATAAAAACTATTAACCTTTATTCCATCTACATTTTTGGAAATAACTTTGAATTTAGGACTCATTATAAATACAAAATCTCTAACATTTTGTGCTTTTATATTCAATACTTTATCATTACTTATTATGCTACTTTTTTGCTCTATTCCAGTAGAAGCTACCTTCATATCTTTAGGCACATTTAATGTAACATCATAATTAGATGACTGAGCATAATTAGACTCTCCAATAGGATTGAATGGATTTTCATCCCACTTGTTAGTCTTCTCATCATATACAGATAAGATAGGATACCAATTTGTAAAAGAATATATGTCATTAACATATCCCATACGATCATATCCTTGTGGAAATTTTAAAGTAGATTCTATCCAAATATTTACTTGTTCACCTTTTTTTAATTCTTTATCTAATTTTATTTTAAGTATCTGATTGTCTTGAGTAAACTCTACTTTCTCGTCATTTAAAAGAACTTTTGTTATATTTATATCTCCTATTTCTTCAGGTTTTAACTTATTTGGTTGATTACCAATTTGCGGTTTAGTAGAAGCCTTACCATATGCATCTGGATATAAATGAAAAACAATATTTTTCAAATCACAACCATAAGTATTTTTAAATACTACTTTTTCACTAGCAGTAAGCACTTTTTGTTTTTCATTAAAAGTTGCATTAATTATATAATCATTCCTACCTTCTTGTGCAAATATTGTTGGTGTTTTAATAAATATACATACTAAAGTAATTGATACAATACATATAATTTTTTTTAAGGTTTTATTTTTAATAATTTTATTGCTCATTTGAGCAATGCCCCCTTTCATTTATAAATATTTTATTACAAAATGATTGTATATATTCAGTATACTTTTTATATACATTTTTTTCAATATATGTAAAGCATGCTGCTTGTTTATTTTTTTCTTTTATCTGCTATAATTAAAAGGGTGTAAATATACTATAACTCACCTTGCACATGACAAAAATAAACTACAGAGGAGGAATTACATTGGAAAATAAAGATTGGGAACAAACTCAATTTGATAGAATTTTTGATGAAGTATATAATAACTTGAAAGAACAAAGAAAAGTATCTACAAGTTATACAATACAAGATTTAGAAAGATTCTTGAACAATTTATATGTTAATGATGGTAATAATTGGGAAGGAAGAGGAAATGTTACATCAATCACAAACAATGCTACTATAGCTGCTTGTGAAACATTTTTAGCTGAATGGAGAGAAGAAGAAGAAAAAAATAAATAAAAATAAAAGCATATATAGATAAGAAAATATCTCATGCTATATATGCTTTCATTATATGTGTTACCGCTTACACATTAACCACACTTTCAGTTGTCTTGTCTTTCATTTGAATCAATGCTACTGAAAATAAAATCAATGCCATACCTAGTATTTGCCAAATTTCTAGCGTTTCCCTAAAAATCAAGAATCCCATTATAGAAGCTACTACTGGCTCAATACTACATACAATGCTTGCTTTACTAGACTCAACGTATTGTAATGCTTTTACAAATGATCCATTAGGTATAACTGTAGCGAAAAACCCGATAGCTATTATATAAAACCATGCTGTAGCACTTGTTGCATTCTGTATTAATTCTACTGGTGATCTAAATAACCATAAGAATACAGCTGCAAATAAGAATGAATATACTAAATGAGTTTTGTAATGATACTTGTTAGCTCCTATTTTTCCTAAAACATTTTGAAGATCTACAGTAAATCCAGAAATAACTCCAAAAATTATGCCCCAAAAACTTAGTTTAAACGCTTCCACATTGTAAGCTCTCACTACAAGTAAACATCCAGCAATAGACAGTACTAATGCCATTATTTTTTTCTTAGTAAACTTTTCGTGAAATAAAAAACGAGACATAATCATTACAAAAATAGGATTAGTAAACAATAATACAGATGCTGTTGCAATACTAGAATACTTAACAGCATAGGTAAATGAAATAAACATTCCATCTAATGTTACTATTCCATATAACATAAAGAACAATAACCCTTTTACACTTGTCTTAAGGTATTTAGGTTCTTTAATTAAAGTATAAAGTAAATAAAAAGCTACTGCTACAGTAGGTCTAAGAGCTGCTACAGAAAATTCATCAAAACCTAAAAGATCCAACTTTTTAGTTAGCACTCCCATTAGTCCCCAGCAAGTTCCACACAACGCAACTAATAGATATCCTTCCGTAACCTTTTTTGAATCTTCCATTTAAACATCTCCTTTTTTACAATCCACTATAGTGTATCATAAAATATCCAAAGTTACAATACCGTTTACATATATCAAATATTTGTTGTTTAACTCAAATTTTATATTATTTCGTAACATTTTCTTCACATTTTTTTAAAAAACCTTCTATAACCATTTTCTCTTCCTCAAATTTCCCCTCTGACATTTTACCTCTACCAACCCTGTCACATAATGATAATAAAGCTACTTCATTAAAATTTGTTTCCTTACACATTGTACTTATATCAGCAAAAGGTAATTGCTTTACAACAAAAAGTGTTTGCATATGCCATCTTACTAATTTAGATACCTTATAAATAAATACTTCATCCTGTGTTAGTTCTCTTAAAAACTGAATTGATAATTTTTCTCCTACTTTATCATGATCATAAGACGTTATCCTACCTCTTCTAATTTTAGTAGTTGGTGCTTTACCTATATCATGTAAAAGAGCAGCCCACATAAATTCTTTGGGTTCTTCACTTTTTGTTTTTACTTCTGCAGCTTTATCAACTACTAACATTGTATGATTCCATACACTACCTTCTGGATGATACTTTGCTGATTGTTCAGTTTCCGCTAACTTTCCTAATAGTGTAAAAGGATATATATTTTTAAATAATCCTGTTTCATATTTTTCATTAAAATATGTTGATGGTTTTTTATCTTTCATTAAATGATTATCAAATTCTTTAAATAATTCTTTTTTTTCATCCATGTTGTTTCATTTTCTCCTTATTTTTTATTTTAACTCTACTCAATTTTCGCAGTAAAAAAATACTTCTTAGCGAAGAGAAATGATATATTGCGTAAGAAACATTTGAACAAAGTTTACAAGTTCTAAGCAAGATATCATTTCCCATAGCGGCTGTTTTCACCTGCGAAAATTGAAAACTTTAATATACACAATTTTTGTCTCAAACTAAGTTCATAATAATATTATGTCATGTTTTTTTCGATTTATTATCATTTTACTCAACTTTAGCAGTAAGAAAATGCTGTATGTATAACGAAGGGACATGATATCCTGCATAAAAAACATTTGAATAAATAATTAGTAATTCACTAAAACACCTAAGAAGAATTTTGAATTATAAAATTGTAATTGAAACATCAATCTTTTTATGATACAATATTTAAAAATATTACACAGGAGAAGATAACATGAAGTTTTCTATGAAAAATACTACAGTTAAAATAGAATACTATTATTACTATTATAGATAACGGGGTTTGTTCTGATGAAAAATACAGATACGAACCCTATATGTGTTAACTATTACGGGGTTCGTATCTATGATGGTATAAATGTTTATATTAGGCCACATAGATAGATATATCTATGTGGCCTTTTTAATTTGGTATACTTAGAACTTCATATTATTAAATAAAATTATAGGGGGCATTAATGTGAATGAAAGAGAAACTTTTTCAAGCAAATTAGGTTTTGTACTATCCTGTATTGGTTCAGCAATTGGTTTAGGTAATATTTGGATGTTTCCTTGGCGATTAGGTACATATGGTGGAGCTGCTTTTTTAATTCCATATCTTATATTTGTATTTATTTTAGGTTCTACTGGACTAATGGAAGAATTTGCTTTAGGTAGATCAAGAAAAAAAGGTTCTTTTGGAGCAATAAAAGATATTCTTGCAGAAAAAAAACTACCATTTTCATCAATAACAGCATCAATTCCTACCTTAGGAGTTACAGGAATATTTTTATTTTATCCAATAGTAATTGGTTGGGTTTTAAAATACTTCCTCTTATCGGTAAAAGGAGATTTTTCAAATATAAATATTTCTTCTTACTTTAATAATTTTGCTGGAACACAATCTAGCATATTGTGGCATGGTTTAGCAATATCAATTACCTTAGTAATATTATTACTCGGTGTAATTAATGGAATTGAAAAATTAAACAAATTTGCTATGCCCACGCTCTTTATATTATTTATTATTTTAATGATAAGATCATTAACTTTACCAGGTGCTATGAATGGAGTTAAATACTTATTGGTACCAAATTGGTCATATTTACTTCAACCGAAAACTTGGATTATGGCATTAGGTCAGGCATTTTTCACTGTATCACTAAACGGAGCAGGTATGGTGGTATATGGAAGTTATTTATCTGATAATGAAGATATACCATCCTCTGCTGTAAATACTGTAATTTTTGATACTGTAGCAGCTTTACTAGCAGCATTTATAATTATTCCAGCTGCCTTTGCTTTTGGATTAAATCCATCAGCTGGTCCGTCTTTATTATTTATTACTATACCATCTATATTCAAAGCAATGCCTGGTGGTTATATATTTGGAGTTTTATTTTTCTTCAGTATAATTTTAGCTTCTATTTCTTCTGCAATAAATATGTTAGAAGCTCCTGTTGAAGCTATTATGGGTAAATTTAAAATCAAAAGAATTTTAAGCGTTTTAATTGTAACTTCAGTATGTTTTATAATTTCTATTCCTTTAGATTTAAGTATGAAAACATTTGGCACAGTAGCAGATTTCATTACTATATACATAACTCCAATAGGTGCAGTATTATCTGCTATTTCATTTTTCTGGATATATGGAATAGATAATGCTTTAAAACAAATAAATATAGGTGCTAAAAAACCTTTAGGAAAGTACTTTAAATTTTTTGCTAAATATGTATTCACTACAATCGCTATTCTTATAGTTATTTTTGGAATCGTATATGGAGGTATAGGCTAAATATAAAAGTTCAAAGGTTAAAGGACAAAATTTAAATGAAAATAATTTTGTTCTTTAATTTTTGGGCTTTTTACTTTGCATAATAATAAAAGTAATATATAATTATTGTAAAAAATCACCAAGAAAAGAGGTTGTTTTTATGGGGAATAAAATCATCTGCGGTAAGTCATTAGAGGAATGGATATGTCATAATCCTTTATTAAAAAAAATAATCAACACGGAAACCACACTTTGGTCAAATCCTAAATATGATAAATTTGAAAATGCTATTAATAGTATATCATTATCAATGGAAGATGTAGTAGATTGTGAGCAACGTTTAAAACGTTTTGCACCATTTATTGTAAAACATTTTCCTGAAACAAAAAAACTTAATGGAATTATAGAATCTCCCTTAATTAAAATTCCATCAATGCAAAAATATATATCAGAATTATATAATACAAATTTACCTGGACATATGCTTTTAAAATGTGATAATCTTCTTTCAATTGCTGGTTCTATAAAAGCTAGAGGTGGAATTTATGAAGTATTAAAACATACTGAAGATTTAGCATTAAAAAATAATTTGATAACTTTAGATGATGATTACTCAAAGTTAGCACATAAGAAATATATTGATTTTTTTAATAAATATACTATTCAAGTAGGTTCTACTGGTAATCTAGGTTTAAGTATAGGCATAATGAGTGCCAAAATAGGATTTAACGTTATTGTCCATATGTCTAAAGATGCAAAACAATGGAAAAAAGATTTACTAAGAAGTAAAGGTGTTACAGTTATTGAATATAAATCAGATTATAATAAAGCAGTGAAAAAAGGTAGAGCATTATCTAACAATGACCCAACTAGTTATTTTATAGATGACGAAAATTCAATAAATTTATTTTTAGGGTACAGCGCTGCAGCTATTCGATTAAAAAAACAATTAGACGAAATGAATATTGTTATTGATGAAAATCATCCTCTTTTTGTATATCTTCCATGTGGAGTTGGTGGAGGACCTGGTGGTGTTGCCTTTGGTCTAAAATTACTCTTTAAAGATAATGTTCACTGTTTTTTTGCTGAACCAACACATTCTCCATGCATGCTTTTAGGAATGTTAACTGAACAGCATAATAAAATTTGTGTACAAGATTTTGGAATAGACAATATAACTGAAGCGGATGGTCTAGCTGTTGGAAGACCTTCTGGTTTTGTAGGAAAAACTTTTAAAAACTTATTAAGTGGAATTTACACAATACAGGATGATGAATTGTATGTTTTATTAAGCTCTTTAATAGATACAGAAAAAATTAGATTAGAGCCATCTGCTTGTGCAGGAATCGTTGGTCCATGGGAAATCTTCAAAAACAAAACTGGTTTAAGCTACTTAGAATCTCATAATCTTATAGACAAAATGAATAACGCTATTCATATAAGTTGGGCAACTGGTGGTCAATTAGTTCCAGAAGAAATCATGAATGAATACTATAACATAGGTAAAAACTTCAGTAAACTATCTTAAAGATGAACAACTGAGTTTTACTCAAAAATTCTATAAATTTTATATTCAACTTTCGCAGTAAAAAAATACTACCTAGCGAAGGAAAATAATATATTGCGTAAGAAACATTTGAACAAAGTTTACAAGTTCTAAGCAAGATATCATTTCCTGCAGCAGCTATTTTTCATCTGCGAAAGTTCAATTTTATATCATGTTCAAAGCTTGATCTAAATCTGCTATTATATCATCAGCATTTTCAAGACCCACAGCTATTCTAACCAAACCATCACTAATCCCTGCGGCTTCTCTCTCTTCTTTTGAATATGGTGAATGAGTCATAGATGCTGGATGTTGTATAAGAGTTTCTGCATCTCCTAAACTTACTGCTAGTGCACACAATTTCACATTATTCATAATTTTTATACCTGCATCCATTCCTCCTTTTATCTCAAAAGCTATTATAGCTCCTGGTAATTTCATTTGTTTCTTAACTAATTCATATTGTGGGAAACTTTTAAGTCCTGGATAATATACCTTTTCTATAGCTGGATGTTTTTCTAAAAATTCTGCTACCTTCATAGCATTACTACAATGTTGTTCCATTCTGATCTGTAACGTTTTCATTCCCCTTCCAATTAAAAATGCATCAAATGGGCTTAAACTTGCCCCTGTCATATCTTTTACACCAAATAATCTAACATTATTTATAAAGTCCTTCTTACCTGCTACAAACCCTGCAATAACATCTCCATGACCATTCAAAAACTTTGTTGCAGAATGTATTACAACATCAGCCCCTAAAGTTAACGGTTTTTGTAAATATGGTGTACAAAATGTATTATCAACTACAACTAAACAATTTTTATTTTCATGAGCTATTTTAGATATTTCTTCTATGTTTGCTAGTGTAAGCGTTGGATTTGCAGGAGTCTCTAAATATACAACTCTAGTATTATCTCTCATAGCTTTTTTAACATTTTCAGGATCTGAAACATCTACAAAAGTTACGTCTACATTAAATCTTGTTATTCCATGACTTAAAAATGCATAAGTACATCCATAAAGAGTTTTTGATGCAATTATATGATCTCCACCTTTTATAGCTGTCCACATTGTAGACGCCACAGCACCTATACCAGACGCAGTAGATACTGCTGCTTCTGCTCCTTCTAAAAGAGCAACTTTTTCTTCTACAGATACATTGGTTGGATTTCCTAGTCTAGTATATATGTATCCATCTTCCTCACCTTTAAATCTATTTCCTCCTTGTTCTGCTGAATCAAATACAAATGTTGATGTTTGATATATAGGTGTAGCTAATGCTCCTACTGAGTTTTTAGCATGTCCACCATGAATAGCTTTTGTTGCAAACCCTTTTTTCTTTAACCCTTCATTCATCATATTCATATCCCCCTAATAAAATTTTAAATTTTACCCCTAAAAATATATTAACATTTATTTTATTATTTGTTAATATTTTCTTGTTAATCTTTTAGTAAAAGTACATAATAATATATGTTTTTTTACATATACCACCATGTACTTTTATTTATTGCTATATATCTCTACTTTTACTATTTTGTTTAAATAACTGTGAATTCATCTTTAAAAATTTAGTTATAAGGTTTTTAAATATTCCTTCTTCTCTATTTTTTTCATACAAATACCCAGAAAAAGCTGCAACTATTGCACCTATAGAGTCAACAATAAGGTCCCACATAGTATCTACTAAACCTGATTTTTGCATATTTAATCCAAATATATTATCCATAGAAAACTCAAATATCTCCCACAAAGCACCAACACTAACTGCAAAAGTAAATGCAAATAATGCCATGAAAAAAGGACTTAAATACACATTAACTTTTTCTTCCTTATTTAAAATATATACTAAAAGGAATCCTAAAAATCCTAATATAAGTCCTGATAAAGTATGCAGCATCAAATCCCACCACCAAAACTTTAAATAATAATTTTTCATTTCTCCTAAATATTGAGATGCAAAAATAAATAGCAATATAATTATTTGAAAACTAGGTGGTAATTTTATATGATTCTTTTTAGCTATAATAAATGGTAAGAAAGTAAGACATAATGTTAATAATGCGGTGAAAAAATTTAAATAGTTATGCGTTACTATACTTATTATCATAGATATAACAAGTAATGTTCTAATAGTATTAGCTAACACAACTTCTGCTTTACGTTTTTTACTACCTTTTAATTTCACTATTTTTCCTCCTTAATGTTTTCTTTAGTAAATCATTATGTAAAAAACAAAATATATATTAAATAAATTTGTTTAAAGTTTTGTTTTATCATAATAAATAATAATAATTGATAATATTAATTATTCGTTTATAATGTTATTAAACCTTAAACTTTTAAACTCAAAATTTAAATTTTATTAAAAATTTATTAACAAACTTATCCCAATAATAATAGTTAAAGATATTTTTCTTATAAAAAAGCTTAAAATATAATATTTTATGTGAGGAGATAACTAAATGAAAAATACTTTCAGAATAAAAATATCTAAAGATTGTAAACAAAAGTTTCTACAACTACTAGAAAACAATAATGAATATAGTTGTATAAGATTTGACTTCACGCCTGGATGTTCCAATAAAAATACTGTTGAAATATATTTAGATGAGTTTAAAAATGGATATGTAATTGAAAATATTGATGGTTTATTTGTTATGTACAATGAAAAAATAAGTGAGTATATAAAAACAATAGAAGTAATTTATGATAACTCTACTTTTATGGTTAAAGCTGAACCTATAAAATCTATGCAAAAGTCTTCATGTAATAAAAATCATTGTGGAAAATGCTGTGGTCATAAAAATTGTTCTAAGTGTAGTAAAAACTAAACTATTATAACAAGAGATTAGAGAAATTTTTTAATTCTCTAATCTCTTATAATCTATATAAAAAATTTTAATACGAATAATGCTCCTACTATATAAGCTGGTATTGTAACTTCTTTTCCTCTTTTAGTTAATACTTTTAAGAATATATAAGATACCATTCCAAAAGCAATACCATCAGAAATACTATAAGCTAAAGGCATCATAATTATTGTAAAAAATGCTGGTATAGCTTCTGTATAATCAATTAAATCTATTTCTTTGATTGGTTCCATCATAAATAATCCAACTAATACTAAAGCTGGTGAAGTTGCTGGTGAAGGTATCATTATAAATAATGGTGATAAAAATAATGCTATGAAAAACATTCCTGCTGTTGATACTGCTGTAAGTCCTGTTCTTCCTCCTTCTGCAACTCCTGACGCACTTTCAACAAAAGTACTTACAGTACTAGTTCCTAAACATGCTCCTAAAGTAGTTCCTATAGAATCTGCAAATAGCGCTTTTTTAATTCTAGGTACATTTCCATTTTCATCAAGCATATTAGCTTTAGTAGCAACCCCTACAAGAGTTCCAACTGTATCAAACATATCCATAAATAGTAATGTAAATAATGCTATAAACATATTTACTGTAAATACATTATGCCATTCAAACTTAAAAAATATTGGACTTAAAGATGGTGGTGCACTTATGAATTTATCTGGTATTTGTGTTATTCCCATAGGGATACCTATTATAGTAGTAATAACTATTCCTATAAGTAATGACCCTCTTACTTTTTTAGCAAGCAATACACCTGTTATTATTATACCTATAATTGCAAGCAATGCTGGTCCACTTGTAACATTTCCTAATGCTAAAATAGTTCCATTTTTAGGATGTAGAACAATGTGTGCATTTTCTAGTCCTATGAATGCTATAAAAAGTCCAATTCCAACAGATATAGCCTTTTTTATGTTTGTTGGTATTGAATTTACAATAGCTTCACGTGCATTAACCATTGTTAGTACTATAAAAATTATTCCTTCTAAAAACACTGCTGTCAATGCAAATTGCCAGCTATATCCCATTTGTTTAACTATTGTATACGCAAAGAATGCATTAAGTCCCATACCTGGTGCTTGTGCAAATGGTAATTTTGCATATAAGCCCATTATAAGTGTTGCAATAATTGCTGATACTGCAGTTGCTGTAAATACCGAACCAAAATTCATACCTGCATCTGACAATATACTTGGATTTACTACTAATATATATGCCATTGTCATAAAAGTAGTAATTCCTGCTACTATTTCATTCTTTATATTAGTCCCATTTTCTTTTAACTTAAAATATGATTCCATATTCTGTCTCCTTTATACTCATTTTCTTTAGCACTTGTACATATTAGCAAATCTGAAATTCAAAGTCAACAGAATTTCCGAACGTTCTTTCCATTTCTTTATATCATAGTTTATTTTTTGTCTGTTTTCATCGGAAAATATTAATACTAAATCATAATCGTTCGTATTTATTCGTTTTTAGCATAACAAAAATAAAACATTCTAATCAAAAATACTGATAGAATGTTTGTCTATAAATTTATTTATATATCTTCAACTTTTGCAATTAAAAATATCATTTCCCGCAGCAGCTATTTTTCATCTGCGGAAGTGAATTGTATATTTTTAAACTCTATATTATCATCATAGTCACTTTCTCTATTGTAATTATTCCTCCAAATAATAATATTCCAGCAGATATATAAATTAAATTTTTATACTTTATGAATTTTGCCTTTTCATAATTACTTAATACTCTCATAACTATACCTCCTGTTATAAATAATTTATTCTATATATATAATACAACTTGAATCTTACATTCTTCTTATTAAATTCTTAACATTATCTTAATTTTCATTAAATATAGCATTTTTATATATGGAATATAACATTTTTATACTTATATAGAAATGTTGACATTATAAGTAAAAAACACTACCATGTTATGTGTAAGGTTGTTAACATAAATCAACTTTCACAGGTAAAAAACAGGCGCTACGTGAAATGATATCTTGCTTAGAAACCTTTTACTTTAAAGATAATTAATAGTTAATAATTAACTCAACTTTCGCAGATAAAAAATAAGGCGAAAGCCTGTAAAATAAACGCATAAAGCAAAGAAACATTCCTTTTGGTATAATAGAATTGCTAAAAACATCACACCAAAGAAAGGAATGTTTCTTATGAACACTATTATACCAAATGATAACAAAGATAAACAACTGAATTTTACTATAAATAGATTTTTTAAAGATAACAAAATTGGATCTATTCTTAGAAAATGTAATTTTTCAAAGCAAAAAGGTTTTTCTTGTATTACAGTATTTAAATATATATTTACTCTTATTTTCACAGGTAAAAATCTTTTTCGTACTTTTGAGAGTAAAAAGAATATCAACTTTTCAAAAGATGTCATCTATAGGTTCCTTAATTCTCCTAATTTTAATTGGAGAAAATTTTTACTCATACTTTCTTCATCAATTATCAGAAATGTAATCATTCCGCTTACATCTAAAGATAGAGTAAATGTCTTAATAGTAGATGATTCTTTGTATAGTAGAAATAGAAGTAAATCTGTTGAACTCCTTGCAAATGTTCATGATCACGTTACAAGAAAATTTGTCAAAGGCTTTCGCCTTCTTACACTTGGTTGGTCAGACGGTAATACTTTTTTGCCTCTTGGATTTACTCTTCTTTCTTCTGAAAAAGAGAAAAATAGAATTTGCCCTCAAAATGAATCTATTGATAAAAGAACTAATGGTGCTAAACTCCGTAAGGAGGCTATTTTAAAATCACCTTCAGCTATGATGTGTTTACTTAAACAAGCTGCTAAATATAAAATTCCTGCATCATATGTTCTTTTTGATAGCTGGTTTACGTATCCCAAAATTCTTATACAAATTTTACAACTTAAACTTAATACTATTGCTATGGTTAAAGCAATGCCAAGGGTTTACTACAATTACAATGGTAAGCTTTTAAATCTTAAAGGACTTTATGCTAGTTTAAAAAAGAAACGCGGTAGAGCTAAAATTCTTTCTTCTGTAATTGTAGGTATTGGTTCTGATGAAAATGGCAATGAAGTAAAAGCAAAAATTGTATTTGTAAGGGATAGAAATCGAAAAAGAAACTGGCTTGCTTTGATTTCTACTGATATATCTTTAGACGATAATGAAATCATAAGAATTTACGGTAAACGCTGGGATATAGAAGTTTTTTTCAAAATGAATAAATCTTTTTTAAAGCTTGTTAAAGAGTTTCAAGGACGTTCTTATGATTCCATGGTTTCTCATACGTCTATAGTTTTTACTAGATATATCATGCTTGCTTTAGAAAATCGTAAAAATAATGATGTACGAACTATTGGTGGATTTTTTTATCAATGTTGTGATGAACTTCAAGATATCCAATTTTGTGAAGTAATGCGTATCATTATTGATATTTTAAAAAATGTTTTATCTGAAAAACTTCTTCTTTCTAAGGAGCTTATCGACTCAATAATAGACAATTTTATTACTGCTTTGCCTTGTTATATCAAGGAGAAGTTGGTCTTTTTCTCCTGCGAAAGTTGAGTAATTAATAATTAAGGAAATTTTGCCTTAGGGCAAAATAACTAATATAATTAAAGATTTTTGCTAAATCAAAAATTAACCTTCATTATTCATTTTTAATTATTAATTCTTAATTGATTTTAAATGTTTCTTACGCAAGATATCATTTCCCTTCGCTAGACAGTATTTTTTTACTGCAAAAACTGAATAATTAATAATTTAAAATAAATAATGGTTGAAATAAAAACTAATAAGAAACGTATACAATATATTTATAAAACTACTTAATCAAGGAGGTATATGATGGGAAATATTAGATTAAAAAGAATAATAGAAAATATGAAAAAACATAATATTAACCAACTTATAATAACATCATCTTCATCTATATATTATCTTTTAGGATTATGGATAGAGCCAGGTGAAAGACTTATGGCTTTATATATAAATACTAATGGTACTGTTAAATTTATTGCAAATGAACTATTTGCAGTTAAAGATACTATAGGTGTTGATTTGCATGTATACAAAGATGGTGAAGATGCAGTTCAAGTTATAGCAAATCTTGCAGAAAATACAGTTTTCGGTGTTGATAAAACTTGGCCATCCCATTTTCTAATTTCACTTATGGATAAAAAGCCTAATCTTAAATTTATAAATAGTTCATTCATTGTTGATGAAGTTAGAATGATAAAAGATAACAATGAAATAGAACTTTTAAAAGAAGCTTCAAAAGTAAATGATAAAGTTATGAGTGATTTAATAAATATTATTCCTGAAAAACATACTGAAAAGGAATTAGCAGATATGCTTTTAAACATATATAAAAAACATGGAACTAGTGAGTTTTCTTTTTATCCAGTAATTGCTTATGGGGAAAACGCTGCTCAACCACACCATGATTCAGACAATACTATGATAAAAAAAGGTGATTCTGTAATACTAGATATAGGTGGTAAAACAAATGGTTATTGTTCTGATATGACAAGAACTATATTCTTTGGTGAACCAGATGAAGAATGTAAAAAAATATATAATACTGTTTTACAATCTAATTTAACCGGCATAAATGCTGTAAAACCTGGTGTACGATTATGTGACATTGATAAAGCTTCAAGAGACGTCATAGAAAAAGCTGGTTACGGAAAATATTTCACTCATAGGACTGGACACAACATTGGCGTAGAAGATCATGAATATCCAGATGTAGGAAGCAATGAAGAGATGACTGCTAAACCTGGAATGGTATTTTCTATTGAACCAGGCATCTATTATCCTGGAAAATGTGGAGTTAGAATTGAAGACCTTGTATTAGTGACAGAAGACGGTTGTGAAGTGTTAAATAGTTATCCAAAAGAATTAACTATTTTAAAATAATCTTACTTTACATAAAAAAGATAAATGCAAAAGGCTGTTGACAATTTATATTTATCAACAGCCTGACATAAAAGCATTGTGCTTTTATGGCTTTTTTATATAATATGTTAAAATTCTCTCTCAAAAATCTTTATTTTATCCTTATCTTTAAAATCTTCTACTCCATTTATACCTATAGTATTTAAAACTTTCTTCATACATTCACTATTTAAAGATATTTTGATTTTAGAATTTTCAGCAACCTCATCTACTTTTTCTTTTCCTTTTTCTTTTGGTATTATTGCTTTAGGACCTCCTACGCAGCCTCCAACACAACCCATACCTTCTATAAAGTTTGCACTTATTTCTCCACGCATTGCCTTATCTAATACTTCTTTACATTCTTTTACTCCATTTGCTTGAACTGTTTTTATTAACTTTGCTTTTTCAGGAAAGATTTGTGCAACAGCTTCACTTACAGCAATAGACACTCCTCCTGTCCTAGCATAAAGTCTACCTTCCCTTGAAGCATACTCCGTTGTAAAATCTTCTTCTAATTCACTTGGATTTATTTCTAAAACATCAAATATATTTTTAACTTCTTCAAAAGTAAGTACAAAATCAATAGCTCCTTTTATATCTTCATTTTTAGCTTCAGCTTTTTTAGCTATACAAGGTCCAACAAAAACCACTTTACATTTTGGATTAAGTTTTTTTAACACTCTTCCAGAAGCTATCATAGGTGATACTGAAGGAGAAACATTTTTTACTAAATCTTTATAAACTCTTTTTAACATCCCTACCCACATAGGACAACAGCATGACGTAATCATGAGATCATCTTCACTTTTTACAAAATGATCAAACTCAATAGCTTCCTTTAAAGTTAACATATCAGCAAAAAAAGCCACTTCTACCATATCTAAAAAACCAACCTTCTTAAAAGCACTTCTTAATTTTTCTAAAGAAACATCCTCACCAAATTGACCTGCAATGGCTGGAGCTACTGCTGCAATAACTGGTACATCTGATTTTAATATATCTACTAAAGGTATAAATTCTATTCTATCTAAAAATCCACCATCTTTGCATGCTTCTACACACTTACCACAGTCTACACATAGTTCTTCTTTTATATAAATTTTTTCTCCATCTTTTAAAATAGCATTAAAAGGACAAGCCTTTTGACATAAAGTTTTTCCCTCTTCGTCTGCGCACTTCATATCACACTCTTTAATTTTATAAACTATTTTTGAATCTCTTTTATAATTAGATATAGCATCTTTTACATCTTTAATGAATTTTTCACCATTTTCATATTCCACATCTACACCACACAAAGACGCTATAATTCTTCCCATTTCTTTTTTATTCACTTTAAAATCATTGAATAATTCCCTAATCTTTTTATCAATTTCATTTTTCTCGTAAGCTTTTAATAATTGTTCAAATACCTCTTTATACTTTTCTTTCATAACAGCTTTTTTCTCCTCTCACATATTCAGTATTCACTCTAATATTATTTTATATACAAAAAAATATAAAAGGCTGTTGATAATTTATGTTTATCAGCAACCTAAAAATAAGTTAAACTATTTTCTTAAATATGATTCCTTAAATTTTAAATATCCATTTTTTCTTAACTTACATGCTGGACAATGCCCACATCCATTTCCTTTTATTCCATTGTAACAAGTTAGAGTCTCATTTTTTACAATATCTAATACTCCTAAATCATACGCCATTTTCCAAGTTTCTGCTTTATCAATCCACATAAGAGGAGTATGTATTACAAACTCATAATCCATTGCTAAATTTAAAGTTACATTTGTAGATTTTATGAAAACATCTCTACAATCTGGATATCCACTAAAATCACTTTCAGATACCCCTGTTACTATGTGATTTATTCCTTTTTGTTTTGCAAAAACTGCAACAAAAGTTAAAAATAATAGATTTCTTCCGTCAACAAAAGAATTAGGTAATTCATTTTCTGGTTTTTCCACATCAACTTCTATATCATTTCTCGTTAAAGAATTTGGTGCTAATTGGTTTAATAATTTCATATCTAATATATGATGTTCTATATCATATTTTTTACAAATCTCCTTAGCACATTCTAATTCTAGTTTATGTTTTTGATTATAATCAAAAGATATTGCAATAACCTCTTTAAACCTTTTTCTAGCCCAAAACAAACAAGTAGTACTATCTTGTCCTCCACTAAAAACAACAACTGCCTTTTCTTTATTCATAATTATTACCTCCACTTTTTCATAACTTACTTTAAAATATCTTTTTTATACCTTTTAAAACTCTTATTGAAATATAATTTTATTTTAATGCCATCATAAGTCTATTATTTAACATAATATCTTCTACAAATTTACCTCTAAAAGTTGTAGTTACAGTATTTGCATTAGTTTTCTTTATTCCTCTAGTAGTCATGCAAGCATGCTCTCCTTCTATGATAACTGCTACATCTTCTGTTTCTGTAATTTTTTGTATTATTTCCGCTATATCGCTTCCTATTCTTTCTTGAAGTTGAAGCCTTTTGCTTACCATATCAGCTATTCTTGCAATTTTACTAAGACCTATTACTTTCTTTTTAGGCAAATATGCTACCGTTACCTTCATGTTGTACATTAGTGCTAAATGATGTTCACAATGACTAAATATTTGTATATCTTTCATTATTACCATATCTCTACTTCCTTCTTTAATATCTAAATCATCTTCAAAAGTTTTATTGAACATGTCTGCAATATCATCATTCGTATAGCACATTCCTTCAAAAACCTCTTCATACATATTTGCAACACGTTTTGGAGTATCTTTAAGACCTTCTCTTTCTGGATTGTCTCCTAATGCTATCAGTATACCTCGTATATGTTCTTCAATTGCTTTCTTATCAATTGCCATACTATACACCTCTTTTATCTGGACTCCATATAATTTTATGAAGTTGTGCTTGGAGATTAACTCCATTCATTTTATTAGCTTTCATAAAATCAACTATGTTTTCCATTGATATTTGTCCAAAAACTGGACTTATATATACATTGGCTTTATGAATTAAATCGTATTTATAAATTATACATTTTGCCTTTTGTAAATCTTCTAAACTTCCTACTACAAATTTAACTGTATCCCACTCTTTTAAATATTTATAATTATCTATAACCATATTTTGTTCCATGCCACTTGAAGGAAGCTTATAATCTAAAGTAAATTTAGGAATATTTCCTTTAATTTTTCTAAACTCATCTATAGCTACACTTCCATTAGTCTCTATTTCAACATGTATCTCTTTATCTTGTGCAAATAACTCTATAACTTCTGCAATCCCTTGTTGCATTAAGGGCTCTCCCCCTGTTAATGTAACATTATTAATTCTTGTAGACTTAACATAATCATATATCTCTTTTGAATTCATAATTTCATATTTTACTTCTTTTTCATTGGCCCACTTTGTATCACAATAACTACAATTCAAATTACATCCTGCAAATCTTATAAATACAGCTAATTGTCCACACAAAGTTCCTTCTCCATTTATACTTACAAATTTTTCAACCACTTTAAAATTCATGAACTATTTTTCCTCACTTTCTTCATATACAGCACAATTATTAGGTGTCTCGTAAACAGCAACTCTTTTTAATTTATATCCTTTTTGCTTCATACAAGTAAAAAAATGTGCTGCGAAATTTTCTGCAGTTGGTCTAAATTTTACATCAATTACTCTAAATCCATCTTGTAATAAATTAGTTAATGTTTCTTTTCTCATAGTATTTTGTTCTATAATCAATGCATGGTCATAAAAATCTACCATCTCTTTAACATCCCTCTTTAAATCTCCAAAATCTATCACCATACCATCAAGTTGACCACCTTTTACTAATGTTTGTGACTGCACTTCTATTTCCACTTTCCATCTATGTCCATGTATGTTACCACATTTTCCTTCATAATTTACAAGAAAATGTGCACTATCAAAACTGTGTTCTGTTTTTAAAATATACATTTATACTCCTCCTGAAGATAAGTTTAAGTTAATCATTACTTTCTTTTTTAAATATACTTCCATAATAACAACATCCTATTGCCCCATTAAACTGCGGTTCATCTAATGTTATTACTTCATCATAATCCTTTTGAAGATACCTTTTTATTGCACTATTATTTGCAACACCACCACTAAGAACAAGTTGTCTTCCTCTAAATTTAGTAAGTAATGGCTTTAATCTTTTATACATTGAATAGTTAACACTTGAACACAAATTCTCTATTTTAATTCCCTCTGCAATTTTACCTATTAATTCTGATTCGGAAAATACAGCACATGTAGAATTTAACTCAACTGGATTTTCATAATAATTACTCATATCATCAAGTGTTACTTCTAATACATTAGCCATATTTTCTAAATATCTTCCACAAGATGCTGCACACTTTTCATTAAGCTCTAAATCTGTTGTTATTCCTTTTTCAACCTTAATTGCTTTTACATCTTGACCCCCAACATCTAAAAGAATAAAGTCTTTTAACTTGGTTTGATAAAAAGCTCCATAAACATGAGCTTTAATTTCATTTATAGGTTCAAACATACTTAAATCAGTATTATTTCTTCCATATCCAGTTGACACTGCTCTATCTATATTTTTTACACCAATTTTGTTCATATCAACAACTATCTTTCCATCAAACTTACAATAATCTCTATAAAATGCCATTGTACTTATCTTGTTTTTATAAATAATCTTCAAGTCTTCCATTAATGTAATCTTAACTTCTCTACTTCCAAGGTCAATTCCCAATATTCTCATTAAGAATTCCTCCTTTTCAAATCCCTAATCATATCTAAAAATGCTTCTAATCTCAACTTAGTTCGTGCATCTAATAGGTTTTGTTTATCTCCCTCTATATTCAGTACAGGAATATCTAATTTTTGTTTTATAATAATATCCTCTACAGCTCTATAGCAAAAAGCTTGTGTATAATGTATTATTGCATCTAAATTTCTCTCCTGTATTTGTTCAATTATTTCATCTAATCTAAAATTTATATCATATGGATAAGTATAATCATAATACTGCTCATAAATATTTAAAGCCTTCTCTGCTCTTGGAAATGCAAATTCTCTTTGAACTTCATTGTATACAATCTTCGCTCCAAACTTTTCTACAAAGTCATATAAATCAGCTGTCATAGGTGGTACTCCTATATATCCAAGTCTTATATTTTTCTTTAAAGGATCTCTTTTTCTTATATCTTCAATGGTAGATTTTAAATTAGTTTCAAACTTATCAACATCACCATTAAAATCACTAAAACTAACCTGGTATAAATGATTTTCAAAACCATTAACTTTATCTTCTTTGTAAGTAAGTTTATCAACTTGTATTCCTAAATTTCTTATTTTATTTAATTTCTGTCTAACACTTTCAACTTGTTCTAAATTCACATCAAACATTTTCATGAATTTATCCATTTCTTTCTTTATATCTTTTATTTTATGACTGTGTGGAAAAGAAAAAGGATAAACTTTTATTCCCTTTAAACTCATAACCTCAACTAATGCTTTTGTATTAGAACAATCACCTTCCATAACTCCTACTATTTGTTTTATGTTATTTTGTATGCATGCTCCATATATTCCTTTTATCCATGCACATAAACTTTTGGGAAACCCATCTTTCTCTGCTGTATCTATATATTCTGAATAATCTTCTGATGTTATAAAAAGATTATTTAAATCTACTGGTGTATATCCTGCTGCCAAAAGAACTTCTATAGGCACAGTAGTAGTTAGACCTATTTTTTTCATTTTTACCTCCGAAATAAATTAAATTGTATTTAAAATATTATTTTTTATAAACAAAAAAAGGCATTAAATGCCCATAAATAAAATCAAAATAAAAAAGGGCATAACTGCCCTATAAATAAAAAAACTACCTAAGCCGGTAGTTCGCCCTAGTTTTATTTATAGACAGGATGGTACACGAACTGTCTTTGTTATATTCAATTGACTTAAGTATAACATACTAAAATATCCTATTCAACTTGATACTTATAGTGAAAAAACCTAAAAGATTGATGAAATTATCAATCTTTTAGGTTTTTTACATTAGAATGCATTTTAACAAATTATTGATTTTACATAACATTAGATATAACTCTAAAATATTTTTTTAAGCTCTCTTATGTCCTTAATATTCAAATCCGTATCTTTTAGTTCGTCCTTTTGTGCAAAACCATACTCACAACCTATTGTATATATTTCGTTTTTTCTTCCTGCCTCTATATCATGAATTCTATCTCCTATGATTACCATATCATTAGAATACTTAGATTTTACTTTATTCAATATTTCATATTTAGGAATAAAATCATACTCTTCACTACAGATCATATCATTAAAATAATTATTAAGTTTAAATTTATCTCTTGCCATATCTCTATAGTATTTACCACAATTACTTATAAATATTAAATTATATCCTCTTTTTTTTAAATATTCTAATGTTTCTAATGCACCTTCATATAAAACTGCTTTATTTTCTGATATAAGCTTAGTCATTTCTTTTCCTATCATACTACTACATTCATTTTTTATATTTTCCTCTAAATCAGGCATGAAATTTTTCCACATATCTTTACTACTAAAACCTAACCAATAAGAGATTTCTTCTTCACTAAATTCTTTAGATTCTACAATGTTGTTTGAAATCAAATGCTCATATGCTTTTCTAAAAGCAGGAGCATATATTTTGATACTATTATGTAATGTACCATCATAATCAAAAAATATTGTCTTTACATTTTTAAATCTTTCCATCTATTAAAATTCCTTTAATAAATTTGCCATTTCAATAGCAGTTACACCTGATTCATATCCTTTGTTGCCTGCTTTTGTACCTGCCCTTTCAATAGCTTGTTCTATACTATCTGTTGTAAGAACTCCAAATATTACTGGTACCTCTGTTTCTAAAGAAACACTTGCAATACCTTTAGAAACTTCATTAGAAACATAATCAAAATGAGAAGTTGCACCTCTTATTACTGCACCTAAACAAATTACAGCATCATATTTATTAGCTTTTGCCATTTTTTTAGCCATAAGTGGTATTTCAAAAGCTCCTGGAACCCACGTAATTTCTATATCTTCTTCTTTAGCACCATGTCTTTTTAATGCATCTATGGCCCCAGATAAAAGTTTACTTCCTATAAACTCATTAAATCTACCAACTACTATACCAAATTTTAATTCTTTTGCTATTAACTTTCCTTCATATACTTTCATTTTACACTTCCTCCTTATAAATCAAGTATGTGTCCCATCTTTTCTTTTTTAGTTTCTAAATAAAATTTGTTTTTTTCATTACATTCCATTTCTATTGGTACTCTTTCAACTATTTCTATTCCATATCCAGATATACCTGATACCTTTTTAGGATTATTAGTCATAAGCCTTACTTTTTTTACTCCTAAATCCGCTAGTATTTGAGCCCCTATACCATAATCTCTTAAATCTTCTGGAAAACCTAATGCTATATTTGCTTCAACTGTATCCATGCCTTTATCTTGTAATTCATAGGCTTTGATTTTATTTATCAATCCTATTCCTCTTCCTTCTTGACGCATATATAACACTATTCCTCTTCCTTCATTTTCTACTTTCTCCATTGCAGCTGCTAGTTGTTCTCCACAATCACATCTAAGAGAATCAAAAGCATCTCCTGTAAGACATTCTGAATGTACTCTTACAAGTACAGGTTCTTCATCTAAAACATTTCCTTTTACTAGTGCAACATGATGTTCACCATTAAGTTTGTTTATATATCCCATAATTCTGAATTGACCATGCTTTGTAGGCATATCTGCTTCAGCCACTTTTTCTACTAAACATTCATTTTTTCTTCTATAAGCAATTAGCTCTGCTACAGTTATTATCTTTAAATTATGCTCTTTTACGTATTCCATAAGTTGAGGTACTCTTGCCATAGTACCATCTTCATTCATAATTTCACATATTACTCCTGCTGGATATAGACCTGCTAACTTTGCTAAATCTACAGCCGATTCTGTATGACCAGCTCTTTTTAATACTCCTCCCTCTCTAGCTGCTAATGGAAATATATGTCCAGGTCTACTAAAATCTTTTGGTGTTGCCTTTGGACTTATAAGTCTAGATATAGTCATAGCCCTTTCAGCTGCTGATATACCTGTAGTAGCTTCAACAGAATCAACAGATACTGTAAATGCAGTTTCTTTAGGATCTGTATTCACATCTACCATTGGATATATTTCTAAATCATTTAATCTATCTTTAGTCATAGGTACACATATAAGTCCCCTTGCATATTTAGTCATAAAATTTACAGTTTCAGGAGTAGCCTTTTCTGCTGCCATAATAAGGTCTCCTTCGTTTTCTCTATTTTCATCATCAACAACTACAATCATTTTACCTTCTTTTATATCTTGTATAGCTTCTTCAATAGTATTGAATTTATACATACTTACACCCCACATTCTTCATATTTTTTAAATAAAACCATTTTCTTTGAGTAAATCAATATCTATACTTTTTTTAGTTACATTACTATCTTTAAAACACATAAGTCTTTCAATATATTTACCTACCACATCACATTCTAAATTAACTTCACATCCAACTTTTTTTGATATAAGAGTGGTCTCTTCTTTTGTATGAGGTATAATTGAAACTTTAAAAATTTCATTATCTGCATAAGCTACTGTTAAACTAATACCATCTATTGCAATAGAACCTTTATTAACTATGTACTTCAATATGTTTTTTGAAGCTTCAACTGTAACCCATATTGCGTTATCTTCTTTATCAAAACTTTTGATAATACCTATTCCATCAATATGTCCAGAAACAATATGTCCTCCAAATCTATCTCCTGATTTTAAAGCTCTTTCTAAATTAACTTTGCTTCCTTTTTTTAGATTTTTCAAATTGCTTCTTCTCATTGTTTCGGGCATTACATCTACACAAAAACTATTACTAGTAAAAGCTGTTACTGTAAGACATACTCCATTTGTGCTTATGCTGTCTCCTAATTTTATACCTTCTAATATATTCTTAGCTTTTATATTAATTTGCGCTGACTTTAAACCTTTTCTTATAGATTCAACAACTCCTATTTCCTCAACTAATCCTGTAAACACCTTAATTTATTCTCCCTTTCTCAAATAACCTTCTATCATAATATCTTCATTAAATTTTATTAACTTAATGTCTTTCAACATAAATGCATCTTTAATTTTTTCTTTTCCATCTCCTCCAACTGGAGTCTTACTGCCAGTTCCCCCTATAATTTTAGGAGAAATAAAAGAAATAACTTTATCAACAACTTCTTCATTTAATGCACTGTAATTAAGTTGTCCTCCACCTTCTAATAAAATACTATCAACGTTTCTTTTACCTAATTCTTTTATTAAATACTGTAAATCAACTTTTCCATTTTTTAATGGTGTAATTATTATTTCCGCTCCCTTTTGTTTAATTGCATCTAACTTATCTTTATAAGCCATTTCCGTAGTAGCAATTATTGTTTTTGACTTTGACTCTAAATTTAAAACTTTTGATTCTAGAGGTATTCTTGCAGAAGTATCCACTATTATTCTTGTAGGATCACTTACTTTTACACCTTGTAATCGTGTAGTTAAAGATGGATTATCTTCAAGCACAGTTCCAATACCAACCATAATACCTGATACTCTATGTCTTAATTTATGAACATATTCTCTTGATTTTTCATTAGATATCCACTTTGAATCTCCTGTTTTTGTGCATATTTTGCCATCTAAAGTCATAGCAGTTTTTAAAATACAAAATGGAATATTAGTCATTATATACTTTATAAAAATTTCATTTAACTTTTTTATTTCTTCTTCTAATACACCAGTTACAACCTCTATCCCATTACTTTTCAAAATTTCTATGCCTTTACCAGAAACAAGTGGATTTGGATCTTTCATGCCTATGACAACTTTTGATATCCCCTTCTCTACTATTGATTTTGCGCAAGGTGGAGTCTTTCCATAATGCGAACACGGCTCTAATGTAACGTACATAGTTGCTCCTTTTACATCTGTAGATGCATTATTAAATGCATTTACTTCTGCGTGAGCACCTCCGTAGAATTCATGATATCCTTCACCTATTATCTTTTGATTTTTTACAATAACAGCACCTACTAATGGATTTGGACTAGTATACCCTATACCTTCTTTAGATAATTGAATGGCTCTTTTCATATATTGGGTATCCAATTACTCACCCCATTTCTAATTAAGCTTTAATATTTATTATTTACAAAAGTTCTATTTTAAATGTTAAATTCATGGAAAAAGTATAATGTGTTTATAGAAGTGATAATTTGACTTGTAAATTAATATCCAAAATAATCTGTTAAAACATTAATAAAACCCTGAAGATTATATCTTCAGGGTTTTTTAACAAAATTAAATTGCACTTAAACTAGCATCACATAAAAATATTTATATGATACATAATTAAACACTATTCCTTCTTCCATCCAGACTATACTGTCGGTCTTGGACTCTAACCAAGTCAGCCATAAAATGACTTGCGGACTTTACCGCCGATCGGGAATTTCACCCTGCCCTGAAGGTCTTAATTAATATTCTATTGTCAACTCAAATGTAACACTTTAAATAAATAATGTCAATAGTATTTTTTATTTTTTCCATAAGTAATAATTTTTTTACTATTGTTTCTTTTTGTCCTTAGTTTTAAAAAAACTAGGTCTTTCTTTTTCTTTAGTAATATCACTAAGAATACAATTTTTTAAATCTTTTAGATTTAATGGAGCTATTGGCGCAGTATATGGTACCTCTAAGCTCTCAATAGAAGTTACATTTATTACTATGAAAGTAAATCCTATGACAAAACCAAACAATCCAAAAACTCCAGTTATAAAGATTAATACATATTTTAATAAACTAATAGGACTAGTAATTGTATAATCTGGTGCTGCAAAAGAAGTCATTGTTGATAACGAAATAATAATGACAGTAAGAGAGCTAACCACTCCTGCACTTACTGCTGCCTGACCAATAACAATAGTTCCTACTATACTTATTGCAGGCCCTATTGGTTTGGGAAGTCTTATACTGGATTCTTTAAGTATGTCTGTTACTACTTCCATAAGTGTAACCTCTAATAATGCATTAACAGGAACTGTTACTCTAGAACTTGCTAGAACTACTATGTATGTCCCTGGAAGAACATCTGGGTTAAAACTAACCAGAGCAACATATAAAGAAGATAATACTAAAGACATTCCTAATGCAATTATCCTTAAAACTTTAGAAATTACTGATACATATGTATTCTCGTAATGATTATCACCTGCATCTAAAAATTCTCCAAAATTTTGAGGAACTACTAATCCAAAATTACTACCCTCAATTATAATGCAAATTTTACCTTTCAATAAATTTGCACAGGCTGCATCTGACCTTTCAACCATGCCAGCTCTAGGAAATATTCCATAATTATCTTTGAAAATAAATTTTTCAATATATCCTGATTCAAAAATACCATCTGTTTTTATTTTTTTTAATCTTTTTTCTATTTCATTTACATATCTAGGGTTAGTAACATCTTTTAAATAAACTACTGCTATACTTGTTTTTGTCCTTTCTCCTATACTATATGTATCAATTCTAAGTGATGAATCTTTAATTCTGTAACGTATCAATGACAAATTTGTTTCAAAATTTTCTGTAAAAGCATCTCTAGGACCTCTTAGCAAATTTTGTATTTGAGGACCTTCTATACCTCTTTTTTCTACTTTATAAGTATTAGCAATAATATATTCATCCTCATCATCAATTATGATAATAGACTTGCCTTTTAAAATATAGTCTTCTATTTTGTTTTCATCATTATCAATATCGATATCATCCATATATATAACTGACTTCGAAATGATGTCTATTGTTAAATTTTCTTCACAACTATATTGTAATATAGGTTTTATTATATCACTAGATACTCTCTCCCTATCTGTAATTTGTGATATATATAATACATATATTTTTTTGTTATTACAGAGTTTTCTTATAGTTACTCCTACATTATCTTGACTTAGTTTTTCTATTTTTTCTTCATATTTATTTTTATGCTTTACTTTAAACATAATATCATTCCTTATTTTTAAGTTTAGCATTAGGATCTTTAAGATTTTTATTAATAATTTTAGTATTTACATTAACATTAATTTCTGCATGAGGATATTCTTTTTGCCAATTAATTTTGCTGTAATTTTGAGAATTGTCAGCTCTAAAATATCTTGCAAATCCAAATATATCACATTTATATTTCTTTTGACTTTTATCAATAAGTGTAGTAATGTCTTTTTTAACTTTTTGGGATATTAAAAATTCTAATTCCTTTATATCTTTATCACTTAAAGATTCTATATAATACTGATATCTTAATTGTGTAGATAAATCTAAATTTATGTTTATAACGGGTTTTCCATTTATATAATTTGTTTTTATTTTTCTTTTTTTAATTTTAACACCAAATGACATCAAATTTTTATTATCTTCATCTCTACCAACTACCTCAACTAATCTAGGTTCCTTTGCCAATAGATATAATAATCCATCACTTTCTCCTACATTAATTACATCTATTAACTTTGAATCCTTCATTACAGCAAGCCCTAGATATTTTATGGACTTACCTTCTTTACCTATGTAAGGCATAACATATCCAACATCCCCTAAGGATATATCAGAAAGCATTTGTCCTATGTTTTTATAAATTGCTGTACCTTTATTAGATAAAAAATGTATATTATGTTCTATTAAAAAACCTACTGACAAATCATTTTCTACTTTAGTTTCAAATAATTCTTTAGGGTTGCCACGACACACTACAGCTAAAACAGTTTTTCTATAATCATACATTCTATTAATCCTATGTAAATATGGTTGAATACCTTCTTTTGCGTATTTTTCTCCAAATACAACAGCTCTTGATGCAGCTAAAAATGTGGGATATGGACGTCTAACATTAAAATCAACTCTTGCCTGTTCAAAATTTTTTCCATATGCTACATCTGTATATACATTTTTCGCTTCGGGTTTCCCTCCATTTGCTTGATTTCCTAATTTAGCTATTTCTGTAGAGAATTCAATATCATCATTAACACGATCCACTCCTAATGTAATAACTATACTTTTCTTATCCACATCTTCATAATCCCAACAACCTGTTAAAAATAAAGGTATTATCATTAAACATATTAAACTTAATTTACTAGATTTTTTTATCATATTTTTTCACCTTCGTAATAATTAATAAAATTGCTGGTATCAATACTGCAGCTATTAACCCAAAATAATACCCAGAATATTTAATTATTTTTTGTACGCCTTCAAAAGTCTTTGGGATTTGAGATACTATAAAGGAAAGACTCATTACTATAATAATGACAAATTTATGATTAACTTTGGTAAAACATTTTTCTATAAAAAAGACTGTTCCATATGCATATAAAACAATTGTGCAAAACACACTCATAACCCAAGAAATTATAAAAATACCATCAATCCTTTCTAAAAATTCTAAATAAGGAATTCTTACTCTTTTTATTGTAGCTACTAATGCATCTTCATAATGTATAATATCATCTATACCTATAACTGATATACAAGATTCTACTATTAAAACATATAAAACTCCTATAAATAACATCATTAAAATTATGTATTTGAATATTCCTTTATTATATGTTCTATTAACTGGAATACACAAAAGTACTTCCATACCTAAAAACGGTGTAATTAAACTTATTACAGATTTTATATAAAGTGGTATTTCACTCACTTCAAATATTGGTCTAATATTAACAATTTTACCTTGTGTCATTATTGAAAAATGTATTATTATAGCAGCTGCAATAGTAATAATTCCATATATTTCACAAGTTCTTACAATACATTTAAACCCTTTAAAAACTGCATAATATACAACTAGGAAAAACATTAAACATAATGCCCATACAGGAGTTTTGATAAGAATTGATAATTTTATAACCTCACTAGCACTTCTAGTAAGCATAGTTGAAAATATGAAAAAATATATAATATATATAATAATAAATATATTGGTTATTATTTTGCCTGTTAATATTCTACTATATTCACAAATTGTTTGGTTTTGATGAATATATGATAAATACACATTCATATATGTAATGGCACATGCTATAAATGATGCTAAAATTATACTAACCCATCCTCCACTTTCTCCCTTTTGTGCAACATTTTTTGGGAGTGCTATAGCACCATATCCAACTATAGCTCCAAAAAGAATAAATGCAAATTGTTTGTTCGTAATATATTCTTTCATAAATATTCCTCCAGTAATACATATATTGTACCCATTTAAATTTGTAAAAATTCTATAAAAATAGCAAAGGTCTATATATTACATACGATTTTTTTAGAAAATTTATAATTTCGTAAATAAAAAAGCAGAATCAATTGATTCTGCTTTTCTTTATTTTATAGGTTTTAGTTTTTCTTTATCAAATTCTTGTAAATTATGTTGTTTCCATTTAATATTTTGCTTACTAAAATTCACATTATTAATAGTCGTATTTTCCCATATATTATTTATTTTAATTTTATTTTTAGCTGTTGTATTAGCAACAGGTATAGTTATCTCCTGTACATAAGTATCTTTTCCTATCTTTATAATATACTCATATTGGTTCTGTAACTTATTTAGATCATATAATTTGTTTTTATTCTCATTAACAAACTTATTGATTTTATCTAAATTATATTCTTTCTCAATATAATATATTTCAGCATTCTTAGATTTACCACTTTGAATTTTAACGTTTGCAAGTCCCATACGGACTTCATCATTTTTCAAAAGTGGTTCAACTCTTTGACAAATAGTTTCTTTCATTTCATTTGCATCTAATCCTGCTGACATTTGTAATATTATATTACTTACAGGTTGATATGCCCTCGTATATTCATTATTTGATATATTTCCTTCATATTGTGAATCCATATATTCACGATAATAAAAATCATTATCATAATAATCTTCATTATTCCAACTTTTTGTTACTTTTGTCTTAAAGTCATATTTTTTAACTTTTAATTCTTTTGGTTGATTTAAATTTATCAACGATTTAGCATTAATAATTGTGCCTAAATATTTACTAAGGTCTTTCTTATTTAGGGTAAATGAGTTTAACATTTTTTCAAAACTATTTCTTTTGTTTACATCATTATATTTTTCTTCTTTCATTGTTGAAGAAATTAAATATTTATATCCATTTCCTATAACATACATATTATGAACAACATATGGTTTTTTAGTAACTGTTTTATAACGAACTACTACATCATGCACCTTCATGCTGCCTTGCATTCTTGCTTTATTTTTTAGTATTTCATAAACTTTATCATTATTATTATTCTTTAATATTTCAACTTCTTTTTCTGCCCAGTTTGATGCACTTTCACCTTGCTTTGATGAAGCAACTAATTTAACACTAACTCCTTCATTTACTTTAAATTCTTTTTCTTCACCCTTATTTTTTTTACTTTGATTTAGTTCTTCATCACTATATACAGGTTTAAAAGTCTGAATTCTAGCATTAGGACTTCCCTCTAATTTCCAGTATGGACTCATAACTATTTTCCAACCATAATTTGTATTTTTATATTCTCTAGTTGTACTAACTGAATCTGAAAGTTCCTTAATATATGGATTATTCTTATCAAAAGAAAGTTTAAAAGATGATGCTAACTTCTCAAACATTTCTTTATTCTGTTTGTAAAATTCTCCTTCCATATCTATTGTTAAATTATATATATAATTATTAGATATATATATTCTATTTTCTATATAATCTTTAAAATCTTCTTCAGGAGCACCAAGCATAAAAAAGTCATTATTTTTGTTTGCTTTTATTATTCTAATATATTTTTGACCTGAACTATCTTTTTGAATATCTACAACAAATTCTTTACTTTCTTCACGCCAAAAATGATGTCTATGAGAGTTATTTTGTATTTTATAAAGCATTTCTTCTAATGTTAATTTATCTTTATTTTTATTAACTTCTAATTGAACAGATGAATGATAACTTTTTGTTGTCATATTAAAATCATTTGCTCTCTCTGACTTATAAATAATAGCATCATCAGGTAAATGCATAGACCATTTATATATACAACTTCCTACCTCCGTTTTCAATTTATCCTTTTCATTTGAAAACACTTGGTATAAGTCAATTTTACCACTATCATCTTTAGCATATACTGAAGGAGCACCTAATCCCATTACTAAAGAAGCACACGCTATAATAGATATAATTTTTAGCTTTTTCATATTATTCCTCCTTTTCTATTTATTTTTTGATTCTAATTTTTCTTTTAATGGTATTATAATGTTGAATTTTTTATTTTTTCTATTAAATGTTAATTTAACTTTATCTCCAGGTAGATGATTTTTTAAAATCTCATTATATTCAGCTATTGATGTTATAGTCTTTCCATCTATTGCTTCAAGTATATCTCCTTCTTTTACTTGATTAGAATTTACTATTGCATCTTTTTTCAATGTTATTACTTTTAATCCTTGGTTAGTTGGAATTCCAAGAAAGCCGCCCAATTTTCTTCAAAGTCTATTCCTGTATAACATCTTTTTATTTTTCCATATTTATTATAGTGATTTAAAAAGTACTGAACATTACCTACTGGTATAGAAAAACTCATTCCTTGATAAAATAAATTTCCTAATGTGTTAATTCCTACTAATTCACCTTTATTATTAACAAGGGGTCCCCCACTATTTCCTGGATTTATTGCTGCATCTGTTTGAAGATAGGTATATGTTCTATCCACAGGTCTATTTAAACCACTTATAATTCCTTTAGTAGCACTATTTCTGTATCCAAAAAACAGAGGTGTGCCTATAGCAACCACTTCACTTCCCACTTTTATTTCTTTTTCATTTGCTAATTTCATAGGTTTTAAATTTGATCTATTAATTTTTAGTAATGCTAAATCTATCTCTTTATCTGCATATAAAAGTTCAGCTTTATATACATTACCATCATATGTTACAACATAAATTTCATCTAACCCATCTACTACATGATTGTTCGTTATAACTCTACCTTTATCAGTTACTATAACACCTGAACCATGTTGTAGATTTTTAGGAAATTTAGAATATATAGTATCTGTTTCCTTATGCTTTGTATTTTTACCTATAACAGCTACTACAGATTGATTTACCATATCAATTACTTGTGATACACTTTTTTGATGCTGTACAATCTGTTTTACTTCTTGTTTAACAGGTTTTTCTTTTGTTGGTTGTGCAAAAACTGGCATACTTATAGAACATACCATAGCAGCACTTACAACAAATGTTAAAATTTTTTTCATAAACAAACCCCCTCATGTTTTTAATTATTTAGTACTAATTTATATGTTCTTTCCAACAATAAATATATGTTTTCTATATATTCCTTATTATCTATATTATCACTTTATTTAAATATTTTCCATAAATAGAATTTATTTTATAACATAATAAAACATATCAAAGTTTTATTCTTTAAAATACTTTTAAAGAATTTCATGAACCGTACGATAATGTAAATATGTGATTATATTTCACATTTTGTATTTTATATGAATTTTATAATTATATTATTCATTAAATATCTCTAACTAAATATTATTCTAACCTCTTCCAACAGAGGCTTATTTTGATGTGCTTATTTTTACTGTTTATATAGTGAGTTTATAAAATTCGCTACTATATATATTTAATTAAATTTTAGGAGGTATTATTGTGAAAAAAGTTATTCTTAAATTTGTATGTTGCATGCTATTACTTTCAACTACTCTTTGTTTGCTTGTAGGATGTAACAAAAGTAGCAAACAAACAACCACTGCAACAAAAAAAGCTGAACTTAGTAAAAAAATAAAAAGTAAAGATAATATTTGCCAAGTTACTGTACCTGATTCATGGAAAAAAGCAAAGGATCTTAATAGTGCAGCTAATCTTCAAGTAGCTAATATGGCAAAGGAAAAATATTTAATAACTATATCAGAATCTAAAGATACTTTTTCTGATTCAATGAATTTAGAAGAATACTATAAAATAGTTTCTCAAAATTTATCTAAATCTGTTGTTAATAGTAAATTAAGTTCTGCTAAAGATTTAACTATAAATGGTCAAAAAGCAAAACAATTTGAACTTACAGGTGAAGTTAATAAAGTTAAAGCTGGATACATTGTAACTATAGTTCAGACAAAGAAAAATTTCCATCAAATTATTACATGGACAATGGAAAAACATTTTAATGAATATAAAGATGATTTCCACAAAATCATTAATACTTTCAAAGAACTTTAATACATAAATAAAAAACAAGTGTTATGATAAAGTACACAACACTTGTTTTTTTAAATTTATTAAAAAGCTAAAACTACTTTTACACATAAATTATAATTTTTTCTTAACTAAATACATACCTATAATAAATGTCATACATTCAGCAAATGGTACTGTAACCCATACTCCACTCATTCCAATAATCATAGGAAGTATACTTATACCTAAAATTATAAATACTATTCCTCTACTTGCTGCTATTATAATAGATCCTCTTGCATCTCCTATTGCTGTAAAATATCCTGATCTAATTATATTAAATCCACACACAAAAAAAGCAAATGCATATATTTTTGATTCTTCTACTGCTAAATTTATTACACTTTCATTTCCACTTACAAACAATGACACTAATTGCTTTCCAAATGTAAATAATATAAAAAATAAAACTACTCCAATAGTTATATTTACCTTTGATGATAACTTTAATGTATCCTTTAATCTATCATACTTTTTATATCCATAGTTATAGCTAAGTATAGGTCCTCCAGTTTTAGAATCTACTTTAATAGGCTTAAGTAACCCTATTCTATCATAGTACCTTAATGTTTCAGTAGTAACATTTCTTAATCTTGCAAATTCCCCAATGGATAATTTATCTTTCACTTTTCCTCCTCATTTCTAACTATATATATGTTATGTAGTTATATTTACTATAATAGTATTGCACCATTTATTCAATATACTTCTTCTGATGTTTCTAATACTTCTGATTCTATAAAATCTATTGATGAGAAAAAGAGACTGAAAGATATAAAGAATGCTACTGATGAGTATAGACTCATGGAAAATAATGATTTAATTAATTTCTAAATAAATATTCTAGGGACTGCTTAGTGTTCTACAATTAAACAGTCCCTATTTATATAATAATTATTTGCTTTCTATTACTTATATAGTTATTAACAATATTACTTATGGTACGGTTCTCCATAACCACTGCAAATGAGATTTTAATACTACTATCTACTGGCTTGATTATTTTTATTTAATAATATTTTTCAACATCGAAACGATCTGCATTCATTACCTTATTCCATGCTGCTACAAAATCTTGTATGAACTTTTCTTCATTGCCATTAGATGCATATACCTCAGCAACTGCGCGAAGTTGTGAATTTGACCCGAATATAAGGTCAACTCTTGTTGCTGTCCACTTTACACTTCCTGTTTTCCTATCATAACCTATAAACATTTCCTTAATATCAGGTAAAGCCTTCCACACAGTATTAATATCAAGAAGATTTACAAAGAAATCATTTGTAAGACATTCTTCCCTCTTTGTAAACACCCCCTCCTTTGATTGTTTATAATTAGTATTTAACACACGCATACCACCAATTAATACTGTCATTTCAGGAATAGTTAGTGTTAATAATTGTGCTCTATCAATTAACATTTTATCTGATGTTATTGCATATTTATCTTTTATATAGTTCCTAAATCCATCTGCCTTAGGTTCAAGAACACTAAATGCATTTATATCTGTTTCCTCTTGGGTTGCATCAGTTCGTCCTGGAGTAAAAGGAACAGTAATGTTGTACCCTGCATTTTTTGCAGCTTGTTCAATACCAACACATCCACCTAATACAATAATATCAGCCAAAGAAACCTTCTTATCCTTTGAGTGTGAACTATTAAAACTACTTTGAATTTTTTCTAGTACTTTTAACACCTTGTTAAGTCTTTCTGGCTCATTAACTTCCCATTCTCTTTGTGGCTTTAGGCGTATTCTTGCCCCATTTGCTCCTCCACGCTTATCTGATCCACGAAATGTTGATGCAGATTCCCAAGCTGTTGTTACAAATTCTGATATTGACAAGCCTGAAGTTAAAATCTTTTTCTTAAGCTCTGAAATATTCTTTTTATTAATCAATTTATAGTTAACTTTTGGCACTGGGTCTTGCCAAATAAAGCTTTCTGTTGGAACTTCTGGTCCGAGATACCTTGATATTGGTCCCATATCTCTATGGGTTAATTTAAACCAAGCCCTAGCAAAATCCTCAGCGAATTTTTCTGGATTTCCTAGATAATCCATTGCTATTGATTTGTAAGTTGGATCATAAATAATTGCTAAATCTGCTGTGGTCATCATAGGTCTATGCTTTTTTAATGGATCATAGGCATCAACTACCATATCCTCTTCATCTACATCTTTAGCTAACCATTGATATGCTCCTGCAGGACTTTTAACTAATTCCCACTCATATTTAAATAATGTTTTTAAGTAACCCATTGTCCACTTTATTGGCTCTGCCTTCCATGCACCTTCAAGCCCACTACTTATTGTATCTGGCCCTTTACCAGTTTTATAGCTATTTTTCCACCCCAACCCTTGCTGTTCTATAGGTGCAGCTTCTGGCTCTGCTCCAACATAGGTGGGTGATGCAGCACCATGACATTTACCAAAAGTATGTCCACCTGCTATAAGAGCAACAGTTTCTTGATCATTCATTGCCATACGAGTGAATGTTTCCCTTACTTCTTTCACTGATGCCTTAGGGTCAGGGTTTCCATTTGGCCCCTCTGGGTTTACATAAATTAAGCCCATTTGTGTAGCAGCAAGAGGGTTTTCAAGCTCGTTATCATCTTTATTACGTTCATCTCCAAGCCATTCTTTTTCACTACCCCAGTAAATATCCTCCTGTGGTTCCCAAACATCCTCTCTGCCACCGCCAAAACCAATTGTCTTTACTCCCATAGATTCAAATGCGCAGTTACCTGTCAATATCATAAGATCAGCCCAAGATATTTTATTTCCATATTTCTTTTTAATTGGCCAAAGTAAACGACGTGCTTTATCTAGGTTTATATTATCTGGCCAGCTATTAAGTGGTGGAAAACGTTGCAATCCTTGCCCTCCACCGCCTCTACCATCACCAACTCTATACGTTCCTGCACTATGCCAAGCCATACGAATAAAAAATGGTCCATAGTGACCGTAATCAGCTGGCCACCATTCCTGTGAGTCTGTCATCAGCTTATATAAATCATTCTTTAGTTCATAATAATCTAATTTTTCAAATTCTTCAGCATAGTTAAAATCATTAGACATAGGATTGCTTTTCTCACAGTTTTGGCGAAGAACATTAAGCTTAAGCTGATTTGGCCACCAATACTCATTAGTTGTTCCCCCACCTACTACTGCTTTGCTTGTTCTCCCTGTCATGGGACATTTTATTTCTGACATAACATTATCCTTTCTTATATAAATACTATTATAGTAAATTATATAAATATATAACTAGTACTATGAGTGAATTGACAAATAATATTTTGTAAGTTTTGTAAAATTGAGTTTATTTTAAATTTATAATTACAATCAAAGCTACTCAGAATCTATTTTTACTCTTAACATTTTATTTTTAACTTTAACTGCATATTTTAATTCATATGCAGGCAACCTATTATTTCTGCCAATTCTTCCTGTGAGATATGTCTTTCTTTTCTAATTAATTTTAAATTCTCTGAAAAACTCATAATTTTAACTCCTTTTCTTTATAATTATATATAATTAACACCAACCTACCATTGCAATTGCGCAACTTAAAGTTGCAATATAGAAAAAATGCTAATATAGCTATTATTTGTTTACTTTTTATTATAATAAATCTTATAAATTTATTATTACTTATGATACGGTATTTTCACTAATAAAAATAGCCTTAGACAAGTTATATCAATGCCTAAAGCTATAAACCGCATTTACTTATGGTACGGTTCACCATAACTACTGCAAGTGAGGTTTTCCCATTTTATTCCTCTGTATATATTCTGCATAAATATGGTATAATTCTAAAGTACAATTTAATAGTTAATCGTGGGCTACTGGTATCACTTACCTCTTCTATGAAGGGAGGTGATACATAATGAGTAATGAAGTTTTAATGTTACTATTTACTGGTGGTTTATTTTTATTAGCACTACTAACATTTATAGTGTTACTTATTGATAAAATATCAAAAAAATAGTAGCCCCCGACTCGCAATTGGATGCTACTATTTTTATTACTATAAAATATAGTGATACCAGTTGCCTAAGCAACTAGAATTGTATATCAGTAGAATGTGAAAACATATTACTAGTATGTTTTCCTCTCTACTTTTTTATTATCTATATTTCTTATTTATATTATATCAAATTTTTATAAAAATAAACATATATAATTTATATAACCTTTCTAGTAAGCTCAACTAAATTGAAATTTCTAAACCATTAACAATTTGATATACTGAATTAATCTAAATAAAAAATACATTCCTATAATGACAACTATTGCAATCAATCCTGAACAAATTACTGCGAACACGTTTTGATATGGTCGTTTTGCAACCTCACAACGCTTTTCAATTTGATCAAGTTTTTTTCCCTCCGTAAAAGCTATGATTTCTCTGTATGTTTGAATATCATGAGTTTTCTTTTGCTTTTCAATGCGTTTTGCATAATACATTGTAATGCCAAATAGCACTAACCAGATTGCAATTCCAATAAAATTTAAGTAAAGAAATAGTGGAACGACCAATACTGCTGTTGCAATAAGTAGTACAGTAAAAATCGTGCCGTCACGGTTAAATTTTTCAATATCCTCTGTTTTAATTTCTTCTTTCATTTCCTCCAAATCTCCTTTAACTAGAATATCAAGAGAAACACCAAAGAGAGTGCTTAATAGTACCAAGCTATTTATATCAGGATAGTTCTTACCGTTTTCCCAGTTTGAAATTGTCTGCCGTGTTACAAATACTTTTTCAGCCAAATCCTCCTGCGATAATTTTGAATCAAGTCTATATTTTTTTATTTGTTTGCTAATGTCCACTTTGATATTCCTCCTGCTTACATTCTATCGTTCGGAGCGTGTTTATGCTATCAAATCTATTTTACATCACTACTTTTTAATATGTAAAATGGATTTTACATGCCATTTTATTGCACTATTAGTGTGTATTAAACAAATTCTTTTATTATATCATATTTTGTTTATACAGTGTTGCTTACAATACGGTATTTCGCCTAATAGAAATAGCCTTACCCAAGTAATTTCAATGACTAAGACTAAAAACCTCATTTATTTATGGTACGGTTCACCATGATTTATCCTAAAAGCTCTATAAATCTGCTCCAAGAGCATTACTCTGAAAAGTTGGTGTGGAAAAGTCATCTTTGAAAAACACAACTTATAATTTGCTCTAGCTAACACTTGATTTGAAATTCCTAGAGAACCACCTATAACAAAAGCAATGTTGCTTTTGCCTCTAACCCCTAAATCATCTACGAAATTTGCAAGTTCTTCTGATGAAATCATTTTACCTTTTAAATCTAACGCTATAACATACATATTATCTTTTATATTTTTTAATATAAGATTTCCTTCTTTTTCTTTTATTGCAATCTCTTCTTTTTCAGAAGCATTATCCGGTGTTTTTTCATCTGGTAATTCTATAAGCTTTATCTTACAATACCTAGTTAGCCTCTTTGTATATTCATCAATTGCCATTCTTAAATATTTTTCTTTAAGTTTACCTACGCTTATAACTGTTATATTCATCTTTAACACTCCTATTTATTATATATACATTATTATTTCTAAATTACACTCATTTCTATAAAATAAAAAACCTTACATAGAATATGTAAGGTTTATATTATTTTCTGTTATTTTCAATTTAAGCATTTTTGCCACAGCATTTTTTGTACTTCTTACCGCTGCCACATGGACATGGATCATTTCTACCTACTTTAACAGGCTTAACTATTACTTTTGAACTTCTCCATTTTTTTGTTATTTCTTTTCTCTTTTCTTTTGAGAATATTCCATCCCACTGTGGTAAACTATATAAGTAATCTGCTTTTGCATCTAGCATATTAAAATATAATTTTTCAAAATCTATTTTTCCATCTATTACTGTATCTTCTTCAAAGTCCTCTAGTTTTAACTCTTCTTCTAAGCTTTCATTAATTCCGTCTAAAAATCCCATAAAGAACACAATTGGTGTATCATACTCTTCTGCTAATTCTTTAACTGTACCTTTTATTTCACTATCATGTTTAGACAACAGTTTAGAATATATATTTTCTTCTATGCCACCATACTTATCCCAAAATGCTTGTTCTCCTCTAGTTTTAACATATTCTACAACCATATCTGTCCACTCTTTATATAAACTCATATTCCTTATCTCCTTTTACCAATATAATAGATATAAACATAATAAATTATAATAAAATTTGTAACTTTTTTCAAGTATAATAAATTTAAGAATTCTAAAATCTATACAATTTTATTATTAATGATAAATATTATTTAAATAACTGTAAATCTTGTTTTCCTACTGGTTTTGATATATCATAGTTTCCACCAATAGAATCTATATTTTGATTTTCTATCAATATTTTCACTTTATCTACAGAGTGTAAATCAGTAACCGAACAAACTACACTTTTTAGCCATACTAATTCTTCACTTTTAGTCATACTCTGTTTTGCTTCTTTACTAAAATTAATATAAGCAATTCCCTCTTTTATTGAAAAACTAAGTAATTTAACATTTTTACCAAGTATAGGTTTTAATTGACTTTGAGGTGATGGCCCTTTCATAAGTTCGTGTACTATAGTTTCACCTATTAATTCTTCCTTATTAATAATTCTTGGTTCTTTTGCTATTTCTAAGTTATCCTTTCCTTTAGAAGAAGGAAAAAATACTTCTATATTTACAAAATCATCCTTTTCTTTATTAGATATTTGTATATTTTCTACTTTTTCTTTATTTACTGTACTTATTTTATCTTTTTGTTCACATCCAACAAATACAAGCGTAGCTGTGAAGCATAACATAATTAAAAAAACCGATAGTTTTTTACTCATTAAACACACTCCTTAAAAATTTACGCAGCTGCTAGGTTTATCTCTTTGTGCTATGCTTAATTCAATGTCCTTACCAATTTTAATACCATTCTCTTGTAGTATATTTGCAACTGTTTGATATGCTAATTCTGGATAATTATTTGTCTTACTCAAGTGACCCAAAAATACTACTTTCCTCTTATCACTCATTATATCCACTATAGCTTTTCCACAATCTTCATTAGATAAATGCCCAACTCCACTTAGTATTCTACGTTTTAAGTTGTATGGGTATGGACCAAACTTTAACATTTCAACATCATGATTACTCTCAATAAGTATCGCATCACAATCTCTAATAGATTCTTTTACTTCTTCAGAAAAATGACCTAAATCCGTAGCTACACAAACTTTCTTATTATCATTATAAACAACATATCCTTTAGGATCTGCTGCATCATGAGAAATTTGAAAATTTAAAATGTCTAAATCTTTTATGCTTACGCTTTCTTTGTCAATTATTTTAATATTATGTTCCTTTATCTTACCTATTTTTTTTGACATAGCTTTCCATGTTAAACTATTAGAATATATCGGTATATCATATTTTCTTGAAAGTACACCTACTCCTTTAACATGATCAATATGTTCATGAGTCACAAAAATTCCGTCAATGTATTGAGGTTCCTCGCCAATATCTTTTATAGCTTTTTCTATATGTTTTCCTGATAATCCTGCATCAATTAATATTTTTGAACTTTCAGATGCTATAAAAATACTATTTCCACTGCTACCACTATATAAAGGACAGAATCTCATTCCACTCTTCTCCATTTCTATCTTAAATTAAAAATTTCTAATGTTTTCTTTAGATTGTACTTCTAGTTATACTTGCTCCTAGTTTTTTAAATTTTTCTTCTATATGCGGATATCCTCTATCTATATGCTCTACTCCTACGATTTCTGTAGTTCCTTCTCCTATTAAACCAGCTATAATCATTGCTGCTCCTGCTCTTAAATCTGTGGCTTTAACTACTGCTCCTGTAAGTTTATCCACTCCATCAATAATTGCTGTTCTACCTTCTACTTTAACTGAAGCACCCATTTTCTTTAATTCATCTGCGTGCTTAAATCTATTTTCCCATATGCTTTCATTAATAATACTTCTTCCTTTAGCAATGGACAATAATGTTGTCATCGGTTGCTGAATATCTGTTGGGAATCCTGGATATGGTAAAGTTTTTATGTTAACGCCTTTTAACTTTCCACTACTTTTTACAGTTACTGAGTCACCATCACTTATAACTTCTACTCCTGTTTCTACTAATTTAGCTGATATGGATTCTAAATGTTTGGGAATTATATTTTTAATTGTAACTTCCCCTCCACAAGCAGCTGTTGCAATCATATATGTACCAGCCTCTATTTGATCAGGTATAACGCTATAATTACATCCTTTTAATTCCTTAACACCAAAAATTCTTATAACGTCTGTACCAGCACCTCTAATATTGGCCCCCATTGAATTTAAAAAATTTGCTACATCAACAACATGAGGTTCCTTTGCTACATTTTCAAGTGTAGTAGTTCCTTCTGCTAAAATTGCTGCAAGCATAACATTAATAGTAGCACCTACACTTACCACATCAAAAAATATTTTTGTTCCTATTAATCTATCTGCTTTAACTATTACAGCACCATGTTCTATTTTTACTTTTGCTCCTAATGCCTCAAATCCTTTTATATGCTGATCTATAGGTCTAACCCCTATTGGACATCCACCTGGAAGTTCAACTCTAGCTTCTTTGAATCTACCAAGTAACGCTCCAATAAGATAATAAGATGCCCTCATCTTTCTTACTTCTTCAACACATGCATTTGTACTTTCAATATCTGAACTATCTATATTAACTGTATCATTATTTTTTTTCAATTTACATCCTAAACTTTCTAATATTCTTTCTAAGCAACGTACATCTTCTATGTCAGGAATATTATCAATAACACAAACACCCTTACTAGCCATTATAGCTCCTGGTATTATAGCTACTGCTGCATTTTTAGCACCACTTATATCAACATGCCCATAAAGATTATTTCCACCATTTATGATTAATTTTTCCATTTCAATATCCATCCTCACTAACATAGTATTTAAAATATATGTTTCACAGAGACTATTATATCATAAGTAAATAACTTTTTAACATTAATTTTTTAATATTTATTAATTTAATTAAAGTAAAATATATGTATTATAAAAATTTATTTAATATGGTATAATACAAAGTATAAATAAATTTTTATAATTATTTGGGGGATTTTAGATGAAATATGAAATAGTGGCTTTACTTGATAATAATTCAGATAATTATATCCACTTTGTAAAAACTAAACTTTGTAAAAAATATAAACTAAATAAAAATTCTTCTAGCACATATATACACCTTGAAACAGTTCATAATCCCAATGTTCACACATTAGATTCCGTAATACATAATGTTATTAAACCCTATAAAAAATTCAAGGTTAAATTAGATAATGATATTTGTATTGATAACCAAAATAAATCCATAAACTTAAAAATAGAAAATAAAGGATATATAACTAGGATTGCTAGGAATATAGGTGAAACTTTATCACTTCATGGAATTAATATAACTGATAACCCTGAAAATTTAAATCTATATATACCTCTAGCAAATACAAATAATAATAGAAGGAATTATTATGTACGACATAATAATTTTAATTCTATACCATATTTCTTAATAGAAAATAAAATAAAAATAATTGGAATTGAAGTATGGAAAACTATAAATGATAAAAAACACTTAGTACAAACTTATGCTCTTAGAGATTATTAATATTTTCTATCCATGTTTTTAACATGGATTTTTTTAATTTTTATTTATTTTTTTTACTTATTTTTTATGTAATCGTTTTGTGAACTTTTAATATTTTGAATAATTCGTTAAAATATATTTGTTATTTAAAATAGAAAGGCGGCTTTACTTATGAATCTTAATGAATTATTTCGTTTACAAAACACTCTAGATGAACGTATAACAAAAGAACATAATTTAAGTGAACCTCTTTTATCAAAAAAAATCCTAGCTCTACAAGTAGAATTAGGTGAATTGGCAAATGAAACTAAATGTTTTAAATTTTGGAGTAAAAAACCACCCTGTAACAAAAATATAATTCTAGAAGAATATGTTGATTGCTTACATTTTATATTAAGTATTGGCATAGAGAAAAATTTTATAGATATTAACTTAAATTCCTATCACACAGACTCTCCACTAACAGATCAATTTCATAATTTATTTATAGACGTAAATGATTTTATTGTTTGTAATTCAAAAGATCATTATATTACTTTATTTGAAGATTTTTTAACATTAGGATTTAGTCTAAATTTTTCTAATGACGATATTAAAAAAGGATATTTAAGAAAAAATTCTATAAATCATAAACGTCAAGATGAAGGCTATTAGTATTGTTTACTTTTTGTCAATGTTGTTTTATACTTAACTAAAATGATCATGATTATCTTCCCATTTATATATTAACCAAAGTATGTAATATAAATAATTTAATATGGTTAAAATAGTATGGGAAGGTGATACAATGATTGGTTTATTAATGTCTATACTAGCAGGAATATGTATGAGTATTCAAGGAGTTTTTAATACTAGAGTAAGTGAAAAAATTGGTCTTTGGGAAACTAATGTAATTGTTCACGCTACTGGATTAGTATTAACTCTAATAATTTTATTTTTTGCTGGTAGTGGCAATTTTAAAAATCTTAAGCAAACAAATAAACTTTATTTACTTGGAGGAGTAATAGGTGCTTTAATAATATTTTTTGTAATGGAAGGTATTGAACATTTAGGACCTACTTACTCAATTTCAACTATACTTATTGCTCAACTAGCAGCTGCTGGTATTATTGATGCATTTGGATTATTTGGAAGTGATCAAATTAAATTTACTTTAACAAAATACATAGGAATTGCAATAATGATTATAGGAATCGTTGTTTTTAAATGGAAAGGTTAATGTTAAAAAACATACCTTTTCATATCAATAAAAAAATTCTTTATATACTGGGGGATGTTATAAATGGATTTTAAACAAATAGAAGCTTTTATAAGTGTTGCTAAACTTAAAAGTTTCTCTAAAGCCGCAGACAGTATTTTTTTATCTCAACCTACTATAAGTTCTCATATATCTAGCTTAGAAAGAGAATTAGATGTACAACTTTTTGATAGGACTTCAAAAGAAGTCAATTTAACTCCAGCAGGACAATCTTTTTTGGAATATGCAATAGACATATTAAATATTCGTAATACAGCAGTCACCCACATTTCGGAATTTAATAAAAATATATGCGGTAAATTAAATTTACTAGCTAGCACCACTCCTTGCAACTCCATAGTCCCTAACTTAATATTTAAATTTAAGAACAACTATTCTGATACAACTTTTGACATAAAAGAATTAAGTTCTGGCGAAATTATTAAAAACATATTAAACTATAACTATGAAATTGGTATAATTGGAAGTAATATTGTTAATGAAAAGATTAAAAGTTATAAATTAATGGATGATGAGTTGATTGTAATATCACATCCAAAACTTAATTTACCAAATGTTATAACTTTTGATACCTTAAGGAACGAAAAGTTTATTATGCGTGAAAAATCTTCTGCTACAAGAAAAACTATAGAATTTGAACTTAAAAATCATAATATAAACTTAAATTCTTTAAACATAACATGTGAAGTTAATAATCTTGATACATTAATTCAATTTGTTAAAACTGGTATGGGTATATCTATAATATCAAAGAAAGTATTTAATAATTCTCTTAGTAATTCTAATATAAAAATGAGTACTTTCCAAGATGTTTCTTTAAAAAGAGGTATTTACTTAGTTATAAATTCAAAACGTACTCTAACTCCTTGTGGTAGAGCTTTTTTAGATTTATGTGCTAAAGAATATAATCTTAAACTTTAAAAAGAATTGTCATAAAATGATTAGGAACTTTGTATCATTTTGTGACAATTCCTTTTTTAATGACATCCTTGGCAATGTGAACAATTACCCCCACAATTATTTTTACCATAAAACTTTCCTTTATAAATTCTTTCAACATCTTCACTGTTGCACTTAGGACATTTTACTTTTTCTTCAAATTTAATCACCTCAAAAAATTCGTTTCCACATTCCTTACATTTAAAATCTATTACCGCCATAATAATCCACCTATCTTTATAATATTTTTCATTTATATATACATATATTTTATTAATTACATTTTAACATTTATTTCTATATTTAACTATAATATTAATGAAATACTTTTGGAGGCGAAAATATATGTTCTCTTTTAAAAATAAGCTTTCTGTTAATTTAAACCACTCTTTAAAAAATAATGAGTTTAAAAACTATAGAGTACTAATACATTATAAAAATTTACAAAAAAAGTAGAAAACAAAATAAAGAGTTACAAAGGTACTCTTATTCATTCCATACCAAGTATTAATACAATTTGTGCTATTATTGCACCATATGCACTAAATAGACTTATAGAACATCCAGAAATAGATTTTATTACTTTTGATACTTTTGCATTTATATGTGCAAATAACAGTATTACTTCTGCTAATAAAGTTTTCCTAAAAGGTAACTACAAATTAACAGGCAAAGGTGTTGGAATTGGAGTTATAGATACTGGAGTATATCCTCATCCTGACTTATTAAAACCTTATAATAAAATCAAACAATTTAGAGATTTAATTAATGATTTTAAGTATCCCTATGATGATAATGGTCATGGTACATTTATATGTGGATTACTTTGTGGAAGTGGCATAAACTCTGAAAACTCTATAAAAGGGATTGCTGAAAATAGTCATATATATTGTATAAAAGCTTTTAATAAATTAGGGAGATCTTATATATCTGATATACTTTTTGGAATACAAATCTTAATAGAAGAAAGTGAAAAATATAATATAAAAATACTTTGCTTACCTTTTGAAATTGTAGATTATGATTTCTTTATTAATTCTTTATTTATAGATATCTTCAACTTGGCTATAAATAAAGGGATACTACCAATAGTACCTTCCGGTCATAATGGTAATACACAATTTTCTATAAGAGGAATAGCAACACTTACTAACTGTATTACTATTGGAGGAATAGATACAACTAGCTATATACCAAAACCTTATGAATTTTCATCTGGAGGACCATATAAAAATATTCAAAAACCAGATATTGTTGCTGCTTGTGTAAATATTGACTCTCTTGCTTCAGATACCAATTATATTTCTGAAAGAAATAGAATGAAAATTTATCCAAAACATATGGAGAATTTATATACTTCTTATACAGGTACCTCATGTGCTGCAGCTTATATATGTGGTTTATGTGCCTTACTTTTAGAAAATAATCCAACCTTACAATTTAAGGATGTATTATCTCTTCTAAAAGTTTCATGTAACCTATTAAATATGCCAAAATATATTCAAGGTTCTGGAACAATTGATGTAGATAAACTATTACCCTAGAAAATATAAATAAATATACTAAAAAAAGATACCTTTCTTCTTTATTTGAAAAGGTATCAATATATTGTGAACTTACTCCCACTTAACCTAATAATTTGAAGTGGGAGTTTCTTGGATGGTATCTCCCTATTAAACTTTGTTATTTATACTCTTAACTTTATTTTCTTGATCTAAAAATAATAATTTACTAAATGCTATATACAAAAGCATTATTTGACCTATAGGTAAAACTATGATACACAGTATTATCCAAGGCATGTCTATATTGAAGTATTCATAAAACTTAACATAAAAAACTATATAAGCAATGACATTAACTATTGGTATCAAAAATAACAAAGCATACCACACCGTTTTATTAATGATTTTTAGTAATAAGATATTTTGTAAAAATGGAATGAAAGCCACCCACGTATTCTCTATTTTTAGATTAATACTTAATTTATAAAATGATATAGCTTGAACAAAATAAATTCCTAGGACTACTACTGAAATCAAAATAATATAATACCTTTCCATATACCTCAACTCCAAAAATAACTTATATTATATATTTACTACTAAACAGTTATTATTGTGAATATAAATTGACCTTAACAAAAAATTTAAGCTTAATTTTTAACATTTTGCATTTATGTATAAATAGTTTGATATTGTGCACTAATAAACTTATGAGATATTTTAAATGTAAATTACATTCTATTAATAAGGAGGATTTATCATGATAAGTGAAAAACTTCTCAAAGAATTAAATAAACAAATTAACTATGAATTTTATTCTGAATATTTATATTTGGCTATGTCAGCTTACTGTGAATCTTTAGATTTAGAAGGATTTAGTAATTTCTTTAAAGTTCAAGCTGAAGAAGAGCGTTTTCATGCTATGAAACTTTTTGATTACATAAACGAAATGGATGGAAGAGTTAAACTATTTGCAATAGATGAACCAAAAACTAGTTATAATTCTTTACTTGATGTTTTTGAAAAAGCTCTTGATCATGAAAAATTCGTAACTAAACGAATATATACTCTTGCAGACATAGCAAATGAAGAAAAAGAACATGCAACTATTAGCTTTTTGAAATGGTATATTGATGAACAAGTAGAAGAAGAATCCAGTTTTAATAAATTAGTTAAAAGACTTAAAATGATTAAAGATGATAGTCATGGTACATACATGTTAGACTCAGAATTGTCCCAAAGAACTTTTATTCCTCCAACTGAATAAAGAAAGAGCATTTGAATAAGTTTTAAAGCTTATTCAAATGCTCTTTTTATACAACAATATTATGCTTCCTGCAATTCTAAATTTTCAGCTTTTTGTTTCTTCTTCTTAGATAATACATCAACAATTATTGCTATAGCTCCATCTCCTGTAACATTAGTAGCAGTTCCAAAACTATCTTGTGCAGCATGTAATGCTATCATTAGTCCCTGTTGTGCAGGATTAAACATTAACATATCTTGAAGTAATCCTAATGCTGCCATTACTCCTCCCCCTGGTATTCCAGGTGCTGCAATCATTGTTACTCCCAGCATAAGTATAAATGGAAACATACTACTAAAAGTAGGAACTGTACCATTCATAAGCATAACTCCCATAGATGCAAGTACTAATGTTATTGTATCTCCTGCAAGATGAATTGTTGCACATAATGGAACTACAAAATCTACAATATCATCTGAAACACCATTTTTACGTGCACTTTGAAGTGTTACGGGAATAGTTGCAGCTGAAGACTGAGTTCCAAGTGCTGTAAAATACGCTGGCATCATATTTTTAATTGATTTTAATGGATTTTTCTTGCTAACAACCCAAGAAAGACTGTACTGTATTACCAAATAACCAATCTGAAGTATCAATAGTAATATATATACAGATGAAAAAGCTTTTAAAGTTTTAAATATTTCCCCTGCTATTGTTAATTTAGTAAAAATACCAATTATGTACACTGGAACAAAAGGAATTAATACATATTTAACTGCAAGTGAAACAACATTCTGAAAGTCCTTCATACAATTTAATAATGTTTTGCCTTTAATGTGTGATAACCCTAATCCTAACATAAATGCCATAACAAGTGCAGTCATAACTCCCATTATAGGATCTATTTTTATTGAAAAATACGGATCTATGTTAATATTAGACTTTTTAACTATTTCTGCGCTTTTTATTACTTTAGGAAGAATAGCTGATCCTAAAAAATATGCAATAGTACCAGACACCACTGTTGAAGCATAAGCAATTCCAGCTGTAATTGCCAAAAGTTTTCCAGATTCTTTTCCTAAATCAGCAATACCTGGTGCAACAAAAGCTACTATTATGCATGGAATAATAAACTTTAAAAAATGACCAAATATATCACTAAAAGTTATAAATAACCTTGCAGGAACATAACTGCTGGTTGACTTTGAAATAACCCCAATAATAATTCCTAAAATAATTCCTAAAATCAGTCTAGGTAATAAACCAACCTTTTTCATATATTTAACCCCCTTTTGATTTGTCCTTTATGTAAATACAAGTGTTTTTCTGAAGAATACATTTATACTATCACCCTTTTATGCCAATGTCAATAATATTTTTATAATTATTCACATAAAATTTTATAAAAAAAAAGTTGCTGCACTAATATCTCTGCAGCAACTTTTTTTATTAAAGAATTAAAACTCACTAAATGCTATAATTTTTATTAATAAGTTCCCTTCTAAGCCAATCAATAGACTTAATAACTGTATGATTTCTTATTCTTTGTCTTTCACCATTTAATTGAAGCTTTATGGTCTTTATTTCACCTTTTATATATAATCCTACATACACAAGCCCTACTGGTTTTTCTTTGGTTCCTCCACCAGGTCCAGCAATACCTGTTGTAGATATACCTATATCTGTACCTGCAGCTTGTGCAATGCCTTTTGCCATTTCAGCTGCTGTTTCACTACTTACTGCTCCGTGTATGTCTAACGTTTCTTTTTTAACCCCTAATCGTCTCATTTTAGCTTCATTGCTATAAGTAACTGCACCTTCTAACAACACTGAAGATATTCCTGGATAATTTATAAATTTTCCACATAAAAGTCCCCCTGTACAAGATTCAGCAGTAGACAAAGTTAATTTATTTTTTATAAGTATTTTAGCTACTTCACTTTCAATATCAGTATCTCCTACCCCATACACATTAATACCTAGTCTTCCTCTAATCTCATTTTCCATTGGTTTAATCATGTTTTTAGCTTCTTCTTGTGTATTAGCCTTAGCTGTAATTCTGAAAGTAACTTCTCCCTCTTTAGCATATGGTGCTACGGTAGGGTTAGTCTGATTATCAATTATATCTTGTATCATCTCAGCAGCCTTACTTTCTCCAAGTCCCATTACTCTCAATACTTTTGAATACAAAATAGATGATTGGAATTTCTCTAAGTATGGAACTAAAGCTTCCTCAAACATTGGTTTCATTTCTCTTGGTGGTCCAGGAAAAACTGCAATTATCTTATTTTTGTTTTCAATAATACATCCTGGTGCTGTTCCATTTTTATTAGTCATTATTATTGAATTTTCAGGAAAATAAGCTTGTTTTATATTGTTCTCTGGCATAACTCTATTAGTACTTTTAAAATATTCCTTAATTGCTTTTAAAGACTCTTCATGAAGTACTGTTTTTTTATTAAAATATTCAAATACTGTTTCTTTTGTTAAATCATCTTTTGTAGGTCCAAGACCTCCCGTTGTTATAACTAAATTTGATCTACTAAAAGCTAATTGTAAAGCGTCTTTTAATCTCTCGGGATTATCTCCAACAACTCCCTGATAATACACATCTATTCCTAAATCTGCTAACCTTTTAGATATATATTGAGCATTAGTGTTCACTATATCTCCTAGCAATATTTCTGTACCTACTGCTAATATTTCAGCTCTCATATAAATTCCTTCTTTCTTTTTTTATGATGAACTTTACAAACAAATTTACACCCTAATTATAACAGTAATTGCTAATGCATTAAATAGTTAGAGGATTTACTGTGTTAACAATAGAATACTTTAATTGTCTAACTAGTTTATAATAAATGGGGGTATGCGACGTGTACTTAATAAATTACACTTCAGATGAATTTAAGAGAAATATTTTAAATGCAAACATAGCTATAATACCTATAGGCTCTGTTGAAGCTCATGGACATCATCTTCCTTTAGGTACTGATATATTTTCTCCAAGATTATTCTGTGAAAAAATTAATGATAAGTTAAAAGAAGAAGTTTGGATTTTACCAGAAATACCATATGGATATTGTTATGATATGTCATCTTATCCTGGTACCATAACTATTCCATCTGAAGTTTTATCAGATTATATATATCACATAGGTAAGAGTTTAGTTAATAATAAAATTAAAAAAATAATATTTATGAATGGACATGGCGGTAATATCACTGCTATAAACTTAGCTTCTCAAAAATTAGTTCAATTAGGTATTGATGTTATGACAATAAATTGGTGGTTAGATTTTTCTAATGATATACTGTCAATAACGGAAGGACAAGGACATGCTGGAGAAGATGAAACTTCTGCTATTCTTCATTACGATGAAAATTTAGTTGATATGAGCAAAGCTTTAAAAAATCCTTACAAATCTACATTACGAATAAACTTTAAAAATAGAGGTAAAATAATATACCAAGATGCTTTATCTGGTGATGCCACATTAGCTTCTAAAGAAAAAGGTGAAAAAATATTTAATATATTAACCAATAAGCTTATAGAAATTATCCACAAAGTTAAAAATAATGAATATTATACTTGTGAATAAATCTATTTTTATGTTGATAACTAAAACAATACCCTCTACATTTTATGTAGAGGGTATTGTTATATCATTAACAAAATTTTTTAACTTGTATAAACTTATTATTTTTTAAAATTTTTATAAATTTCCCCATCCTGTTCATCGCTTCTATCTCAGGTACATTATAATCTTTCCTAAAATCTTCAGCTAGTTCATACACTGTTTTCTTACCATCAATATTCTTCCAAGCATATGAACCTATATCATCAAGATGAACATATAATTCTCTATGTGCTTTTCTAAATATTTTTAATAAGAATTTGTCTAATTTACTCTCTCTTTTTATAACAAGAGTTATATTAGAATCATCATCTTCCTTAGCATGTATATATGGATTACTTTTTACTGGTACATATTCTAATAAATTTTCATGAGTATTTTTTAAAAACTTATTTTTACTCATCTAATTCCTCCGGTCTTCTTATATTAGAATAATAGAATAATACTGCTAGTAAGAACATATATGGTATCAATGATACTACTGGATTATGAAGAAATGCGATATTTGCTCCAAATCCCATATCAATTCCTTTATATGCAACCACAGCAAGAAGTACTCCCATTAATGAATCTCCTGCAACAAACCCAGATGCAATAAGTATACCCGATTCTCTTCTTAACGCTAACTCTTTTCCTTTTTTCCTCTTTTCTAATATACCTCTTACAAATCCTCCAAGTATTGGAGCTGTTGATAATGATATAGGTAAATATAATCCTATTGCAAATGGTAATACAGGTATTCCTAAAAGTTCAACAACTGCACCAATTGCCATACCTATAAATAATAATATCCATGGTAAATTTCCTGTAAAAACACCTTTAACAACTAATGACATTAATGTTGCTTGTGGTGCTGGTAAATCCTTTGAACCTATTCCATAAGCCGTATTTAATAGATTGATAACAAGTCCTATTACCATTGCTGATGCAACTACTCCAATAAGTTCACCAATTTGTTGTTTTCTAGGAGTTGCACCTACTAAGAAACCTGTTTTTAAATCTTGAGAAGTATCTCCTGTAATTCCAACTGCTATACAAACTATAACACCAACTGCAAGAGCAGCAAGCATTCCTTTTTCTCCTGATGTTCCCATTCCTTTTAAAATTAAAGATGTAACAAGTAATGTAGCAATAGTCATACCTGAAACTGGATTATTAGAAGTTAAACCAACCATTTTTGCTGCTACTGGTACAAATAAAGTTGAGAAAATAAGAACTAATAAAGCTCTAACAAATCCTAACTTCAATGGTGGTACGAATGCCATAAATACAAATATAACTGCTATCATTATAAGTACAATACCCATATTTAAGTCTGTATCTGTTCTTATTGTACTCTCTCCATTGTTACCTTTTGATAATTGCTCAAATCCCATTTTAAAACTCTTAAACATTACAGGGATAACTTTTAAGAAACTCCATATACCACCAAAAACAACTGCACCTGCACCTATATATCTTAAATAAAAACTCCAAACTTCTTGAACACTAAGTTGAGCTATTGGAACAGTTGCTGGATAAACTGCAGCTGTAAGTCCTGCTCCAAAGTATTTAATTATCGGTATTATTACCAACCATCCAAGTGCTGCACCACCAAACATAATTGCAGCAATTTTAGGTCCCATTACGTATCCTACACCTAAAAGTGCTGGTGTTGCTTCCATACCTATAAAAGCACCTTTAAATCCTTTTATTAATGTTCCAACACTTCCTTCCCAAAGCTTGAAACCATTAACACATAATGTATATAAACCTGATAATCCTCCACCAATGAATAACATTTTAGCTGATTTACCACCAGATTCTCCTGCAACCAATACCTCAGCACAGGCTGTTCCATCTGGGAAAGGCAAATGTCCATGTTGATCAGAAACAAAATATCTTCTAAGAGGTATAAGTATTAATATACCAAGAGTACCTCCTACAAGTGCCATTATACCAACTTCAAATACACTTACTTTCATTCCCCATACTATAAGAGCTGGTATTGTAAAAATTACACCTGCTGCTACAGATTCACCTGCTGAACCAATTGTCTGAACCATGTTATTTTCCAAAATAGTTCCTTTTTTTAATATTCCTCTTAAAATAGCCATTGAAGTAACTGCACAGGGTACTGATGCTCCAACTGTTTGTCCAAGTTTTAACCCTAAATAAGCATTAGCAGCTCCAAATACAACTGCTAAAATAATACCTAAAATAACCGCTGTAACTGTTAGTTCTGGCATAGTAATATCAGCCGAAACATACGGTTTGTAATCACTTCCAGGTATCATTTCATATGCACCTTGTGATAATGTTTTTCTTTTACTTTCTCCACTTTTTGGTACGTTTTTTGTTTTTTCCACTTATGCTCCCCCCATTTTCATAAGAATAGTTATACCAAATTATTGCATTAAAACTTTAATTATTAAATTTTTTATGAAATGTTTTACAGTTATTATTATAGAATTATGCAATTGTATTGTCAATAAATTATATATTCAATTTTAATAATATTAAATTATCTTAAAAATTTTTGGCATTTTGAATTATTTTTTTATTTAAATTTCATTTTTTGTGACCATTTAATGTAATTGAAGTAATGTTTTTACATTGTTTTTATATATATTACATCTTCTTTTACTTAGTTCTTATTATTTTTTAATATTAGATATTTTCTTAACAATGATTCATATTTTTTTAAAAATGCATAATATTATTCATATTTTTTTCATCAATACTCATTTTACATTTTTTACCATAGATTTTTGATACTTATATGAATTTTAATATAAGCAATTCTTTCAAAACTTGAATATTGCAAAAAACACAAACTCCTAAGTTCTAACATTAAATGTTGATAAATCAATATTTAAAAGTTAGGTACTTAGGAGTTATTTTAAACTTATAGAATCATAGTTATTATCTTACTTAATGTATTCACAAAATTAAATTCTTTAAAAGTAAATTCCTTCATTTTAACAGATACCGAAAGATATAATATAGCATTTATTTTTCCTTTTTTAATCATAGGAACTACAATTATGGAATGCCAATCAGGAGTTTTTATTAATGAATCCTTTTTTATTATGTTATCCCAATCAATCATATATACACCTTGTTTTTTATTGATTACTGATTTAATTATATTTTCATCATATATTGGCATTGTAATCCAATCTTCATTAAAATTTTTCCTCGAAAAAGTTTTTTCAATTAAATCATCTTTAATTTTAAATAAAATTCCATACTGAGCTTCAGTAATTTCTATAATTCTACCTAATATTTTATATATCTTTTGTTCAAAACTGATATTTTGATTTACAAGCTCAAGTAATTCAACCATTACTAGTACATTCCTATTATTTTGAACTTCATTTTCTGTAATTATTCCTGTTAATTTATCTGTACTTTTTACTTTATTTGAAAAGTCCTTATTCCACACTTTACATTGATTTCTTCCACTTTCTTTTGCCATATATAACGCCTGATCTATCTTCTCAATTAATTGCTGTTTCCATTGTCCATGTTCTGGATAAGAAATTATCCCCATACTTATTGTAACATCTGCTTTATCTCCTAATATTTTGGCATTTTCAACTTTTATTCTTAGTTTTTCTGCTATTTTAGCAGCGTATTTTATATTAGTATTTTTTAAAATTATTATAAATTCTTCACCACCATATCTACCACATGTATCTGTACTTCTAATATTCTCCCTTATAACTTCGCATACTTGTTTTAAAACCTCATCACCTGTTTGATGTCCAAATCTATCATTCACTTTCTTAAAATGATCCAAATCGAACATAATCATTGAAAAACTTTCTTCATTTTCACTTGCTAAATCTATATTTTCTTCTATTGCTTCTTCTAAATACTTCCTTGTTAGAGTTCCTGTTAATTTATCAAATGAAGCTATTATTTTAAGCTTATATTTTTCAATAATAATACCTATTAATCCATTTAATTGCATACATTTCTTTAAACTTTTTTCTGTAAAATTGTTCAAAGCTCGTTCTGTCTTTATATATAAATATCCTATCAATCTACTATTTCCATAAGAATTTTTAGTTCTTCTGTCCGTTATATAATCTTTTTCAAGTGATTTTTTAATTACGATTGGTACACAAATGCAGCCCCTTATATTTTTATTAAAATATTGAATATTTTCATATGAATACAAATTTGAAATTAATAAAGGTTGTTTTGTATCATTTACCTTATCAATAATTTTAAAATCTTCATTACTAATTTGTCTATCCTTATTAATAGATACGATACATGTATATTCATTATTTTGTTTAGTTATAATATAACCTTCTGTTCCCATAGTTAAATGAAGTAAATATTGTAATATTAATTGAAGATTTTCTATATTATCTGAAGTTAAATTATTTAAAAGTTTTCTTATATCATTTATTTTATTATGTGAAAGTATTCCTTGAAGCTTTCTAATTTCTCGCATAAAATATTTATTTTCAAAAACATTTCTGCAATTAACAATATTTTTAATATCTTCTACATTATCATATTTAAACTTATATCTATTTATTATGTCTTCATCTATAACTTCAACAAATTTACTTTTACAATAATGTTGTTTTAACATATTTAACCTTCTAAAAGGATCTCTTATATTATAAATATTAATAACATTAAATACACATTTTCCTGGAAGTTGTTCTATTAAGTTTACTAATCTTTGACAACATTCAAAATAATAAATAAAAGAATAAACATATTCTTTATTATTAAAATAACATTGTCCTATTTCTGCATAAATTTCCCCTTCTAATCTATAATTACAAGATCTTTTTACTAATTCTAATACTTCATTTAAAGCTTGTATTTTATTATCTTCATTATATAGAGCTTTTAAATACATGATATTAATTTTTATATAATTTGATTTATACTCATTATTAAATAAGTTATCTATCTTATCTAATATTTTTTTGCCTTGCTCTAAATATCCTTTATAATATAAAAATCTAGATAATTTATATAATAATCTTACTTTATTACCTACATAACTTATATTATCAATAATTTTATTTATCTTACCTATATATTTAGAAAAATTATCATCAAAATCATTTACTAATTTTATATAATTTAATAAAAATTCACTATTTAATTTTAAAACTGACTCTTCCTTTTCATATGATTTAAAAGCTTTATATGCAAACTTGTGTGCCTCTTGCAAATTTGCAAACTCTAAATTTAATTCTGCACATGCCATATAATATTCTCCAATTTCTCTTCCATGGAGTGGATAACCATCTAACTCTATATTACATAATTGATAATACTCATAGGCACTTCTATAATTTCCTAATCTCAAATGAATTCTACACAAAAATGTATATGCATAAAATACACTCGCTTCAAAATCACCTTTTTTAGCTTTTTCCTTAGTTTCTTCAAAATATTTTAATGATAATTGGTAATCTTGATGATAAAAATATGTCTCTCCTATATTAGTTAATGCTACTACTTCACTAACTATCATATTATTATACTTTTTACATATTTCATTTACCTGTTTATAATATTCTAATGCTTTATCCCTATCCTCAGCATAATCTGAATATATTACTCCCATATTATTCAATGCAATAACTAATCCCTTATAGTACTTTATGTCATTGCAAATATTTATACTCTTATTTAAAATATATTCTGCTTTCTCTTTTGAGAAGTTGCTATATAAATATTTGATACTATATTATAAAAAATTGCTTTATATTTTTCATAACCTTCTTCACACATATCTATACATTTTAAGCATATTTCATAAGCTTCATTATATCTTTTCTCTATATTATACATTCTTGCCTTTAAAATCTTAAATTTAAAATACTGTTCTATATTTTTATTTTTATCTATAATTAATGAGATTTGTTTTAAATAGTTTTTAGTTTTATCAATATTATTCTTATCAAAATAAATTGATGCTATATTATTCAAACAGCTTATTTGTAACTGATATTGATTTAATTTCTCAGCCTTACTTTCTGCTTCTTTAAAATAATATAGTGCTTCTTTAAAATCTCCTAGTTCCTTATATAAATTTCCTATATCAATTAGTAAATCAATTTCCTTATATTTAAATCCACAGTTATATTTTATACTTTCTATTGCTTTTTTTAGATTTTTAATAGCTTCTATATTATTATGCAATTTTTTCATTCTGGAAGAATTTTCTAAACAATAATCAATAACTTTATTATTTTGTTCTGATTTTTCCAAATGATATATTAATTCTTCTATATATTCTTCATATCCATTATTAAATTGTTTTTCTAAAAAATTAGCTGCTAACTTATGTTTTTCCTTTTTTTTATTTTTATCCATATCTTCATATATCATATCTTTCAATAATTTATTATAAAAATCATATACAAATCCTCGATCACCAATTTTTTTACATAATAATCCCCTATCCAACATACTATGAATATGTTTATCTATCTTATCTTTACAACATACATTTATATAACTTATAGTTTCAATTGATATTGGATTTATAAAAGTAGCAATTGTAGACAATATCTCATGGTCAAAATCATTGATTTCATCTATCTGATTTAAAAGTAATTGATTTATATCTGTAGGTATTGGAAAGTCATTATAATTATAATCTGTACACCAACAGGCAGTATTTTTATCTACATATATTATTCTCTTTGAAAAAAAATCTTTTATTATCTCTTCTATAAATAATGGATTACCATAACTTTTACAATAAATTTTATTAGAAAAATTTTTAGGACTCTTCCTCATACTTAAAATATTTTGTATCATAATACCTGTTTGTTCTTCCGTTAGTCCCTTTATACTTAAATTTAATACATTTTCTCTAAATTTTATATTTTCTATGAGTTGTAGTATTCTCTTATTTAATACATGTTTTCCTTCACTATATGACAAAATTAATAAAATACTTTTATTAACAACTTCTCTATTACACAGATACTCTAAAAGTTCAATAGATAATTCATCAGCTAAATATATATCATCTATTATTAATACTATAGGCTGGTATTTTGTAAGCTCATTCATAAATCTTTGAACTCTATTTAATGTTTTTAGTTTTTCATTATCAGAGTATCTCTGATTACAAGTGTTTATTTCTTTATTTAAAGATACTTCTCGGATAATATTTACTATTTCTTTTTCATATTTATCTAAGAGATACCTATCACATTGCCGAATAATTTGTTTAAATATTTCCTTAAACAGTTGATTTGATTTATTGTTTGATGAAAAATTAAAATAAACATTAGCTTTTTTATATGTTAGTAAATCTTTAATAGTTTTTAATAATTTTGTTTTCCCTATACCAGATTCTCCATGTATTAAAACGATTTTATCTTCATATGAATTCTCTAAAATAGAATCATATTCTTCAAGAACTTTATTTACTTCTTGCTCTCTTCCTATTAATTTTAAATTAAAATTAATTTTATTTATTTCTTCTATGTCTTGACTTTCATAATTTTTATTAAATTTATAATTTATATCTTTTATTATTTCATAAATATTTTTGTATCCATTTTCTATATTTGATTCAGTACATTTTATTATTATTTCACTTATCTTTTTTCCAAATGTTTGAGGAAAATCAGCTTTTATTTTTAATGGAATGTCAACTTTTGATAATAAAATTTGATTAAAATTTGTATTTTTTTCATAATTTTCCATACAGATTGTAAATAATAACATACCTAAGGAATATATATCATACATCATAGATGTTTTTTCTTGTTTATTTGACATAAAATATTTAGGTAATGAATTATTATCTTCTTTTGTCCATTGATTATATCTTTCAAGCTTAACTGTAGCAATATCTTTTAGTTTTATGTTAAATTGATGATTATTTTTATTAAACCAAATATTGTTTAAGTTTACACCTCCATAAGCAAATCCCTTTAGATGAAGATAATTAACACTTTTGCAAACTTCCACAAACAGGTCTAAAACTTCTTTCTCTCCTTTTAACTCTTTAATTAAATATTTTAAATCATATTTATGTTCTAAATACTCATTTGTATAGTAATACTTAGTATCATTGAATTTTTTCTTGTCTACTAAATTGATAACTCCAAACTCATACACTTTATTTATTTTTGAACTCTCTATATTAGTTAATGTTATGAATTCTTTCATGTAATAATTAATTAAGGAATTAGGTATACGCTCACTATTAATAATATTTAGCTGCATAACTCCATATTGCCTTCTTAAATCCTGTACAATATAAGACATGCTCACTCTATTTTGTTTTATAAATTTTATAATTCTATATCTATCATTGATTATATCCATGCACAACACTTCCCTAATACTTAATAAGTTTATACTCTAAATATATCACAAAATTCAGAATATATTAACATATTTTTGGAAAAATTTTTCATTATTTTGAGTGCATTTAATAAACAACTTTCATAACTGTATTTTTATAACTCATCCGTAACTTAGAATATGTTATATTAACCATTCCAAGTTTTATTCTTCCTAAATAACTAAAAGCATTTTACTCTATTAATCCTGAATGAATATAAATATGTTCCTGCACAATAAGTTTAATAGTAAATTTAAAAGCATATATTGCAACAAAGCAATATATGCTTTTTATTATGTAAACATGGTAACTGATAATCTTTTGTATTCATAACCTTTATGTTTTATAAATGAATTATTATTTGCTATTTGTTTGGCTTCTTGTGAATCTTTAGCTTTAAAAATAAAACATCCACTATTTTTGTTATATATTCCTCCACCAATTAAATATTTATTAGATTTCACTCTTTCTTTATTTAATTTATTTGAATAATTTATTTTTGCATCGCAGTGTTTTAAGTCAGTACTTTCATTTTTTCTTTCATATGATATCTTAATAAAATAAGTATTATTTTCCATATCAATACCCCCATATTATACTAATTAACAAAATTATGCAAAACATAAAACTTTCTTATATTATATGCTATATTAATATTTTATCGAACTAATGTTCGATAGTCAATATATTAATTTGTTTCTTATAATATTAATCACTTGTCCCTTTTCTAACTCCTCATATCTAATATATTTATATTTATTAAAATTATTAAATATTCCATTTTTAAAAAACAAAGTTACATACTGCATAAAAAAACTGTCTCAAAATTTAAAATGCATTTTGAGACAGTTCCTTTATAAAACAATTACTATACTTTAAATTTCATTATTCTCATAGTATTTAAGACTGCAATCAATGTTACTCCAACATCAGCAAAAACAGCCTCCCACATTGTAGCCACACCTAAAGCTCCCATAGCTAATACTACTATTTTTATTACTAAAGCAAAAATTATATTTTGAATTACAATTTTTCTAGTATATTTAGCAATATTTATAGCTGTACTTAATTTAGATACTTCATCCGTCATTAAAACTACATCCGCTGCTTCTATTGCTGCATCTGAACCTAAACCTCCCATAGCTATTCCAATATCTGCTCTAGTAAGTACAGGAGCATCATTAACTCCGTCCCCTACAAAAGCTATTTTTTTACTACGTGTATTTGAATTTTGTATATTTTCAAACATTTCGACCTTATCTTGAGGTAATAATTCAGCATATACCTTATCAATATTTAAATTGTTACCAACAGTTTCTCCTATAATTTTATTATCTCCAGTAAGCATTATAGTTTTCATTCCTAAATTTTTAATATTCTTAATAGCTAAAACTGAATCTTCTTTTACTTCATCTGCAATAATAATATACCCCAAAAACTCATTATCTACAGCCACATAAACTATAGTTCCTATTGTATTAACTTGCTCAAAAGATATATTATGTTGATTCATTAATTTAACATTTCCTACTAATACTTCTTGATTATTTATTAAAACTTTAATTCCATAACCAGATTTTTCTTTATAGTCTTTTATAATTGCTTTATCTATATCTTTACCATAGGCTTTTGTTATTGAATTGCCAATTGGATGATTTGAATAAACTTCAGCATAAGCAGCATATTCAAGTAACTTCTCCTCTGTAATATTATTAAATGTCTTTATATCTACAACCTCGAATACCCCTTTAGTTAATGTTCCTGTCTTATCAAATACAATAGTATTAATATCATTTAATGCTTCTAAATAATTTCCTCCCTTAACTAGAATACCATTCTTAGAAGCTGTACCTATTCCTCCAAAGAAACCTAAAGGAACTGAGACTACTAAAGCACAAGGGCAAGAAACTACTAAGAAAATTAATGCTCTTTTTATCCAATCAGAAAAATCAGTACTTTGAGTAACTAATGGAGGAACTACTGCTAAAAGCACAGCTAAACCTACTACAACAGGTGTATAATATCTAGCAAACTTTGTTATAAATTGTTCTGTACGTGCTTTTTTAGAACCTGCATTTTCTACTAAATCTAATATTTTTGATACAGCAGACTGAGAAAAACTTTTAGTTACTTTTAGTGTCAAAACTCCATTTTTATTTATAAATCCACTTAAAACTTCATTTCCCTTACTTGCTTTTCTAGGAATAGATTCTCCTGTTAAAGCAGATGTATCTATCATAGATTCTCCTTCTATAACCATGCCATCCAATGGTATTTTTTCACCAGGTTTAACTACTATCAAATCACCTACTTGTACTTCTTCTGGTGATACCTGTTTTATTACTTCTCCAATTTTTAAATTAGCTGTTTCAGGACGTATGTCCATTAAATCTGCAATAGACTTTCTAGATTTATTAACTGCTTTATCTTGGAATGCCTCTCCTATTTTGAAAAATAGCATAACAGCTACTGCTTCTGGAAATTCTCCTATTGCAAAAGCTCCTAATGTAGCTATAACCATTAGAAAGTTTTCATCAAAAACTTGTCCTCTGCCTATGTTTTTTATTGCTTTTAATACAATATCTCCACCTATTAATGCATAACTTGTAAGGTACATAACTAATTCAATATAAAAATCTAATTTAAACATTAAAACAAAAGCAAATATAGAAGTTCCTATTATTAATCTAATAGTATTAAGCTTAGACAATTTATTTTCATCTTTGCTTGTATTTTGTTCTTTTGATTTTGCACTATTTTTTTCATAAACAACTACATCTGGTTCAAGAGATGTTACTATTGCTTTTACTTTTTGTTCTATTGCATCATAAAATTTTTTATTTTTAACATTAACTATCAAAGTTGATGTAGTAAAATTCAATACTGCCTCTTCTACTTCTTCTAATCCATTAACTTTACTTTCTATTTTCACTGCACATCCTGCACAAGCTAATCCTTTTAGTACAAATATTTTACTTTTCCCACTATTTTGTTCTACCTTAATACTATTATGATGTTGATGTAATTTTTCTTCATGATTATGTTCTTCTAAACAACAACTTTCATGATCGTGATTATGCTTATCTTCTTCTGAACAACAATTATCATGGTCATAATCTTCTGTACAACAACATTCATCATTTAAATTACTTATAGTCTTAATACTATTTGATTTACAATTACAATGTTGATGTGATTTTTGTTCATGATTATGTTCTTCTGAACAGCAACTACCATGATCATGATGTTCTGTACAACAACTACTATACCCTTGTTCATTATCATTTTCATAATAACATCTATCCCCTAAATCACTTATCATCTTTTCATCTGCCTTATTAATTGGCTTTTTCATAGTTCCCCCTCCAATCTTTACAAAATAAAAGCTTATTCTGTTACATGTTCAAATCCTTGACTTAAAACGCTCTTTATATGATCATCATCTAAGGAGTAATATACTACTTTGCCTTCTCTTTTATATTTAACTAATTTACTTTGTCTAAGTGTTTTAAGCTGATGTGATATAGCTGATTGGCTCATTCCTAATAAATTTGATATATCACATACACACATTGAGGATATTGATAGTGCATACAATATCTTTATCCTTGTTGAATCTCCAAATATTTTAAAAAAATCGGCTAAATCAAACAATAATTCTTCATCAGGTAACTTATCTTTAACTTTATCAACTATCTCTTCATGTATAATACAAGAACTACAAACATCAATATTTTTTTGCTTTTTATCCATTACTAACCATTCTCCCTTCATACACATAAACATTAAATATATTCAAAATTGGTGTATATATATTAAACTTTTCAATCAAAACATTTTAACATATGTACAATTGTTCATATGTTAAAACAATCATATCATATCTTTTTTATTTTTTCAATACTATTATTTAAATATATTATTTTAATAATCTGATATAACTATGCTAAATTTAATGTTATAATTTTATATGTAATTGTATTCATTTTTTCTAATTTATTACTTTGTTAAGGAGTTGTTAATATGAGTGAAAATTATAAGTTTTTTCAACATAGCAAATGTGAGTATTTCCCTTGTCATAAAGTTAAAGATAAAAGTAATTTCAATTGCTTATTTTGCTTTTGCCCTCTTTATGGTTTAGGCGATAAATGCGGAGGAAATTTTATATATAACGAAAAAGGTATAAAAGATTGTACAAACTGTCTAATTCCTCACTCAGAAAAAGGATATGACTATATAATGTCTAAGATGGGTGATGTAATGAAGCTTGCTTCTAAAAATAGAACTAAAAAATAAAAAAATGAATTAAAACCTCCTATTTAATTAATACTAAAAATATTAAAGGTATTTGGAGGTATTTTTATGAGTAAAAAAACAAATAAAGTTAATAAGAAAGTATATGACAATATTGAAAATGCTTTTAAAGCTCATCGTGATAGTGAAACTTCCTCTAGCGGTTTTAAAGAACGGGACTTAGAACCTTCTAGAAAAAATTTAAAAAGATAAGAATAAAGACATATATTGCATAAAAATAAAGCTACTACAATAATATATATTGCAGTAGCTAACTTTTTTAAAGTAAACCTCTATAAATTTTGTATTTTTTCCATTATATCACACTTAACTTTGTCTACTCCTATTCTTTCCATCATAACTGCAAATCTTTCTCCACATTCACCATGTTGTTCAAAATAATCCATAACTATACCAACAATTTTATTTATATCTTTAACATCATAAATTCCATCTAATCTATCGCCTATTCTATATTTTTTACCGAATCTTCCTCCTATAAATATTGCTGCACCTTGTTTTTCTAATTCCATAGCACCTAATTTACAGGCATCAATACACTTACCACAATTCGTACATTCTTCTCGATTAACAACTACTTTATTTCCTACTTTAGTAATAGCATTTACTTTACAAGCTTTAACACAAAGTCCACAACCAACACATTTTTCTTCATTGTATTTTGAAAGTCTTTGTCCCATTATTCCAAGATCATTTAGTTGAGCTTTAATACAATTGTTAGGACAGCCTGCTATTCCTAATTTAAACTTATGAGGAGTAAACTGTCTACCATAAAATTCTCTATCTATTTCATCACCAATTTTTTGTGTATCAATGTTTCCATGTTGACAGACTGTACCTTTACATGCAACTATTGGTCTTAATTTTTTACCCGTTCCACCTGTTCTTATTCCATCTTTAATTAGTTCTTCTTTTACTTTATCTACATCATCTTTATGTATCCAAGGTATTTCTATACACATACGACTTGTAAATCCCATATATCCTCTACCATATTCATTTGCAATATTTACTAATTTATTCATTTTATTCCCATTTACATTTCCTGAATTAGTTACAACTCTAACAGAAAAGTAGTCTTTATTTTTCTGATTTAAAAAACCTTGTAATTTTAATTGTTTAATTCTTTCTTTATCCATGCTTAACATCCCCTATCCATAATAATTAACCCAACTTTCACAGTAAAAAAAATACCATTTCCTACAGCGACTATTTTCATCTGCCAAAATTGAATTATTAACTAAGCAAAAATATAATTAATTGTGTTTTATAGTTTTACTTTTAGATAAATTGTACCAATAAAAGATTATAAAGTGAAATTATTAATTCTTATACATATATAATTATATTTTATAGGACAGGTAACATATCTAACATATTGTAATTTATTTTTAATCATTAATATTCATATCTAAAAACCAATACCCCTCATGATAAATACATCCTTTTATATGCACTTTAACTGGTAATTCAAAAATAGGTCCATCAATAACTACTGTATGAAACTCTCCACTTTCACCACAGGGATCTACACCTAAATCCTCCATTTCCCTTATTAAATCATGATTAAGAGTTCTTCCAAGAAATTTTTTATCTAATGCACCTTCTTTAATTGTTACAATAATCGCTTTAAATCCACTATCTATAAATTCTTCTACTAATTTCTTTCTTGGTTCCTGCCATAATGGTAGATATGCACTAATGTTAGCACTATTACAAGAATCTTCTTCCCACTTTTTATGATCATCTATATCTATATCTCCAAAAACACCTAAAGTACATCCTTTACTTTTTAATGCCTTTAAATTTTCAATAAATACTTGTTCATAATCCTTCCAAGATGCTTGTCCAAATAAAATAGGAATTCCTAAAGCTTTAGATTGTCTTTTTATTAGTTCTATTTTAAGTCCATGTGACCTAGATCTATCACCATTTTCTGTAAGCATAGTAAGTAAATACTTAGGCTTACCTCCCTGTTTTATGGCTCTATATAGTGAAAGACACGAATCCTTTCCTCCACTCCAAGAACAAACAAATGACTGATCTTTAATTTTCAAAATTAACCCCTCTTTCAAAATAACCTATATTAATATTCTTAATTAATTATATTTTTAATATATGATCTAAATATTTATAACTAGACTTTAATAAAGTATTACTCTTCTCCTTTATTTGCTTAACTAAATTTTTAGTCTCATTCCAAGCTAAATCATATTCTTGTCTCGTTATATCACCTTTTTGAAGCGCCTCATAAAGTTCATCTTTATCAACCACAACTACTTCTGAAGTAGGTAATACTACTATATCTAAATATAAATCATCAAAATAAGGCATTCCTTTTCTATTTACTTTATTACCTTTACAGATATCAAAATACCATTGAATAACTTCTCTTTTTTCATTAAACATTGTTGTTAAAGCATAATTACAATCTGCAGGAAATTGCTGCATCCAAATATATCCTTCATCAGCTAAACATAATCTTTTGCCATTAACTGTTTTAATAAGAGGTTCTTCAATTTTTTCAATATATATAGCAGAAATATATCCATTAAATTCTTCATTTTTTATATATGTTAATTTAAATTTTCTTTTCGATACTCTTCTCCAATTAGCTTTGTCTGCAAACTTTCTTTTCATATAATTTCTCCTTTTAAAGATTATCGATATTTAATGTGTTTTTTATTTATTCAATATGTTTTTATTATACCATTAACTAACTGAATATATAAACCATATCAAAGTTAAAATTGTACATATAATTTTCCTTATGTATCTTAGATATAGTGAACTTTAAAATATTAAAGTTTACAATTATAAATTCCTAATTATATACATTTTTCGTCTCATTCTATATATTACAATATTTTACTAATAATTTTAACTATTATAAAATAACTTCTACTTTCTTTGTATTTAATCTATTTTTTCAAAAATATTGATTTTTTTAGACTTTGACTTTCTTTGACCTTTGTACTATCATATAAGTATATTAAAAATAATAAATATTTAAGGAGGTTGTTCAAATGTTTAATTTAGTTCCTTTCTCAAAAAATAATAATGTAATGAACGAAGGTGATTACTTTAATAATTTCATCGACAGCTTCTTTGATCATGACTTTTTTACTCCAATGAAATTTGTAAGTAATACATTTAGAGTAGATGTGAAAGAAACAGATGATAACTATATATTAGAAGCTGCTTTACCTGGTATTAATAGAGATTCTATTTCTATTGATTATAATAATAACTATTTGACTATAGTAGCTAAAAAGAATGATACTATTGAAGATAAAGATGAACACTTTGTAAGAAGAGAAATTCATTATGGTCAATTTAAAAGGACATTCTATATGGATAATATAGATGAAACTAAAATTTATGCCGCATTCAATAATGGTGTTTTAAAAATTACTCTTCCTAAGTTAGAAAAAGATCAAAATAAAATAAAAAAAATTGAAATTCACTAAATTAAAGAGAGGAGCATATATAGTGATCCTCTCTTTAAAATTTTAATCTTTATTCTACATATTTTCCTATTTTTCTAAATTTCATATATCTATTTTCTACTGTCTCATCAATTGGCATAGATATTAATTTACCTATAACTTTTTTTAAGTTTTCCTTTATATTAATAGCTACTTTATCCACATCATTGTGAGCTCCGCCCTCTGGCTCTTCTATAATTTTATCTATTATTTCAAATTCTTTTAAATCTTGAGCTGTTATTTTCATAATATCAGCCGCTTCTTTTGCTCTACTTGCATCTTTCCATAAAATACTTGCTAATCCTTCTGGCGATAAAATGGAATATATGGAATTCTCAAGCATCCATACTTGATCAGCTACAGCTATTGCAAGTGCTCCACCGCTACCGCCTTCACCTATTACTATAGATATAATTGGTGTTCTTAAATTAGACATTTCTAAAAGATTTCTTGCTATAGCTTCTCCTTGTCCTCTTTCTTCAGCACCAACACCACAGAATGCACCTGGCGTATCTACAAAACATATAACTGGCCTTTTAAATTTTTCTGCTTGTTTCATAAGCCTTAGCGCTTTTCTGTATCCTTCTGGATTAGGCATTCCAAAATTTCTCTTTATATTTTCTTTAGTATTTCTACCTTTTTGTTGAGCAATTATAGTAACTGGAATATTACCTAGTTCTGCAATTCCACCTACTATGCATGGATCATCTCCAAAACATCTATCTCCGTGAAATTCTATGAAAGAATGAAATATTTTTTCTATATAATCAAGTGCAGTAGGTCTTTCAACCATTCTTGCTATTTTCAATTTTTCCCAGGGTGTTGGATTAGTCATTGTTTCCACCTCATTCATATTTCATTTCTACCTGTGTATTCTTAAGATTTCTCCTAATACACTTTTGATTTTGTTTCTTTCTACAATTTTATCTATAAAGCCTTTTTCTAATAAAAATTCTGCTCTTTGAAATCCTAATGGAAGACTTTGTTTTATCGTTTGTTCAATAACTCTCTTTCCTGCAAAACCTATAAGTGCATTTGGTTCTGCAAGAATTATATCTCCCAACATTGCAAAACTTGCTGTAACTCCTCCTGTAGTTGGATCTGTGAGTACAGTTATATATAAAAGGCCTTTTTCATTATGTCTTGCAATAGCAGCACTAGTTTTAGCCATCTGCATAAGTGAAAACATTCCTTCTTGCATTCTAGCTCCACCTGAAGTGGTAAAAATTATGATTGGCAATTTTTCTTCTGTAGCTTTTTCTATTGCTCTAGTTATTTTTTCTCCTACTACTGATCCCATACTACCCATCATAAAATTACTATCCATAATTGCTATAACTGTCTTATAACCATTAACTCTACACATCCCAGTAATTACAGCCTCATTTTGTTTGGATTTTTCTTTCTGATTCTTTAATTTTTCATCATATTGTTCAAAATTAAGAATATTTTTACTTTGCATATCTTTGTCAAATTCTATAAACGTGCCTTCATCAACAATCAACTTTATTCTTTGTCTTGCACTTAATCTAAAATAATAATTACAATTAGGACATACTTTTAAATTTTCTTCTACATCTTTTTTGTATAATATACTTCCACATCCACTACATTTTATCCACATACCACCAGGTATATTAGGCTTATTATTTCCTTCTACTGTATTATTTTTATTTAATTGTATATAATTAGTTTTCTTTATTAATTTATTAAATTTAAACATAGGTATCCACCTACCTTACTTACTTAAAAATTCATTTTCTATAAATCTAGTATCGTAATCTGCATTTATAAATTTCTCATCATTCAATATATCAAACTGAAATTCTATATTGGTATCTATACCTTCAATGATAAACTCACTCAAAGCTCTTCTCATTCTGCTAATAGCTTTGTTTCTATCTTCTCCATAAACTACAAGTTTACCTATCATTGAATCATAAGTTGGTGGAATAGTATATCCTTGATAAGCAGCACTATCAAGTCTTATACCCATTCCCCCTGGGACATATAAATATTCTATTTTCCCTGGAGAAGGAATAAATCCTTTACTTGGATTTTCTGCGTTTATTCTACATTCAATAGAATGTCCTTGTATTTTTATATCTTCCTGTCTTAAATTCAAAGTTTGATCACTGGCAATTTTAATTTGCATTTTAATAAGATCTATCCCTGTTATCATCTCTGTTACAGGATGTTCTACCTGTATTCTTGTATTCATTTCCATAAAATAAAAGTTTTCATTTTTATCTAATAAAAATTCTACAGTTCCTGCATTTTTATAATTTGATGCCTTAGCTGCTCTTATAGCTGCCTCTCCCATTTTGCTTCTTAAATTTTTATCTAAAATTGGTGATGGTGCTTCTTCTAAAACTTTTTGATTTCTTCTTTGCAAAGAACAATCTCTTTCACCTAAGTGTACTACATTTCCAAAATTATCAGCTAAAATTTGAAATTCTATATGTCTTGGTTTTTCTATAAATTTCTCAATATACATACTATCATCTGCAAAAGCTACTTTTGCTTCCTGTTTTGCATTTCTAAATGCATTTAAAAATTCATCTCTTTTTTTTACTACTCTTATTCCTCTTCCACCGCCTCCAGCAGAAGCTTTAATCATAACAGGAAATCCTATATTTATAGCAATCTTCAATGCCTCTTCTTCATCATACACAGCACCTTCAGACCCAGGTATAACTGGAACTCCTGATTTCTTCATCATTTCTTTTGCTTTTGATTTGTTACCCATATTATCAATTACTTCTGCATCAGGACCTATAAATACAATATTACATTCTTCACACATACGTGCAAATTTACTATTTTCAGATAAAAACCCAAATCCGGGATGTATTGCTTGTGCTCCTGTAAGTACAGTTGCACTTATAATATTTTTCATATTTAAATAACTATCCCTAGATTTTGCTGGACCTATACATATGGCTTCATCTGCCATCTGCACATGTAATGCATCTTTATCCACTTCTGAATACACTGCTACTGTCTGTATTCCTATCTCTCTGCAGGCTCTTATTATTCTAACTGCAATTTCTCCTCTATTAGCAATTAGTATTTTGTTAAACATTATTATCTCCTTCTAACTTAATTAAGTTTTTGATTTTAATTAATACATTCTTGTCTTTTAATTGTGAATATTACCCTATAGCAAAAGTAAGTTCACCTTCTGCAGCTTTTTCCCCATTTACAGTAGCAACAGCCTTACCTATTCCCATAGGACCTCTTCTTTTTATGATTTCGACTTCCAATTTTAGTATATCTCCAGGTACAACTTTTCTTCTAAATCTTGCTTTATTAATACCGCCAAAATATCCTGTCTTACCTTTAAATTCTTCCATACTTAAAAGAGCTACTGCTCCAACTTGCGCTAATGCTTCTATTATTAAAACTCCAGGCATAACAGGCTCATTTGGAAAATGTCCTTGAAAAAAATATTCATTCATTGTTACATTCTTATACCCTACAGCTCTTACTCCTGGTTCTAAATCTTCTATTTTATCAACTAAAAGAAAAGGATATCTATGAGGAATTATTTCCATTATTTGTTTTATATTAAGACTCAATTTGGAATTTTCCATAATTTCACACTCCATAATTAATTTATCAATCTCAATCCTCAATCTTAAAAATTTTTAATTATTAGGATTGAGAATTATTTAATACAATTATTTTTTTACCTTAAAAAGTGGCTGACCATATTCTACCATATCTTCGTTTTTAACAAGGATATCTACAATCTCTCCATTAACTTCTGATTCAATTTCATTCATAAGCTTCATAGCTTCAATTATACATAAAGCATCACCTTTTTTTACTTTAGAACCTATTTCAACAAATGAACCCTTATCAGGTGATGGTGAACTATAAAAAGTTCCCACAATAGGTGATTTAACTATCTCTACATTTTCATCTTCAATCTTTATATTTTCATCACTAGCTATCTCATCTATTTTCTCACTACTAACTTTATTTACTTGTGTATTTGAAATATTTTTTTCATATTCATTATTTGAAGAAATAGCATTACTCTGCACTCCATTCTTTTCTTTTCCCATATTTATATACATGGTATCTGTTTTTAATTCAAAAAAGGTAAGCTTTGAATCACTAACAGCTTTTATTAATTGAAGTATGCTTTTATCATCCATATTACTTTTCATCCCATTTCTTTAATATTATTGTTGCATTATGTCCACCAAAACCTAAAGAATTTGATAATGCATAAGTAATTTGTTGTTCTCTACCAACATTAGGAACATAATCTAAGTCACATTCTTCATCTTTTTCTTTGTAACCTATTGTTGGTGGAATAAATCCTTCTTCAAGAGCTTTAATACAAATTATAGCTTCTATAGCTCCTGCTGCACCTAATAAATGACCTGTCATTGATTTAGTAGAACTTACAGGTATTTTATATGCATATTCACCTAAAACTGTTTTTATGGCCTGTGTTTCAAATTTATCATTATATGGAGTACTTGTTCCATGAGCATTTATGTAAGAAACTTCTTCTACTTCTATTCCTGCATCTTCAATAGCTAATTTCATAGCTCTTGCTCCACCTTCTCCGTTTGGTGCTGGTGAAGTTATATGATATGCATCACAAGTCATACCATACCCTTTCATTTCTCCATATATTTTAGCTTCTCTTTTTTGGGCATGTTCTAAAGATTCTAATATTACAATACCCGCTCCTTCTGCTATTACAAATCCATCTCTTTCTTTATCAAAAGGTATTGATGCTCTCTTAGGATCTTCACTTGTAGTTAAAGCAGTAAGTGATGCAAATCCTGCTACTGTTAAAGGAGTTATTGCTCCTTCACAACCTCCTGCAATCATTATATCTGCATATCCTTGTTCAATAAGTCTATAAGCGTCTCCTATAGCATTTGTACCTGTTGCACAAGCTGTAACTACTGTTGTACATGGTCCTTTAGCTCCATATTTTATAGCAATATTTCCTGCTGCCATATTTCCTATCATCATAGGAATTAAAAAAGGAGAAACTCTTCTAGGTCCCTTATTTAACAATTTTTCATGCTCTTTTTCAAATGTTTGAATTCCTCCAACTCCTGATCCTACTAATACACCAAATCTTTCTTTATTTATACTACTTAAATCTAAATTAGCGTCTTCAACAGCTTCAGCAGCTGCTGCTATACCAAATTGACAGTATCTATCCATTCTTCTAGCATCTCTTTTATCCATATATTGTGTTGGATCAAATTCTTTTACTTCTCCTGCAACTTTTGATTTTTGATTACTTGCATCAAAAGATTTTATAAAATCTATACCACAAACTCCATTTTTTATATTATTCCAAAATGTATTTACACCATTACCTACTGGAGTAATTGCTCCCATTCCAGTAATAACAACTCTTCTATCCATTTTTTCACATCCTCACTTAGTACTTAAACTATATTTATTTTTACATTACCATTCCGCCATCTACATTTATAACTTGACCTGTAATATAACTTCCTTCTTCTGAAGCTAAAAATGCTACAACATTTGCAATATCTGAAGTTTCTCCCATTCTTTTAAGTGGTATACTTTTTAATGCTTCTTCCTTAACTTTATCTGATAATACTTCTGTCATATCAGTCCTTATAAAACCTGGAGCTACCGCATTAACTGTAATACCTCTTGAAGCAAGTTCTTTTGCAGCAGATTTTGTCATTCCTATTATTCCTGCCTTTGCTGCAGCATAATTTATTTGTCCTGCATTTCCTACAATTCCAACTACTGAAGACATATTTATTATTCTACCGCATCTTTGTTTCATCATTATCTTGCTTGCATGCTTTATACAATTAAATGCACCTTTTAAATTTACTTCTATTACTCTATCAAAATCTTCTTCTTTCATTCTTAGTATTAATGTATCCTTAGTTATTCCTGCATTATTTACCAGAATATCTATGGATCCAAATTCTTTTACAGCTTGCTTTATCATATTTTCTGCATCTTCAAACTTACTTATATCTGATTTTATAGCTAATGCTTTTACTCCTTTTGCTTCTATTTCTGCAACTAATTCATCAGCCATTTCCTTATTATTTCTATAATTTACAACTATATTAGCTCCTTTTTCTGCAAGCTTTAAAGCTATTGCTCTTCCGATTCCTCTACTCGCCCCTGTAACTATAGCTACTTTTTCTTTTAACACGAATTGTTCCTCCTCTGTTTTATTGCTCTATTAAACTATTTATAGTTTTTTCTAAAGATTTAATATCCTCAACGTTATACACTTTCAATCTTCTATTAACCTTCTTAACAAATCCGCTTAAAACTCTGCCTGGTCCTATTTCTATAAATGTATCTACTCCATCTCTTATCATGATATTTATAGTATGCTCCCACATTACAGAACTCATTACTTGTAATCTTAAATTTTCTTTTATTGAACTCTCATTTTTTATATAATCTCCTGTAACATTAGTAACTACAGGAATTTGCAATTTACTTATTTTTACCTCTTGTAATTCCTCATACAACTTATCCGATGCTTGCTTTAACATTGATGTATGAAAAGGGCCACTTACTTCTAGAAAAATTGTTTTTCTTGCATTCTTTTCTTTTAAAAGTTCTACTGCAAACTCTACAGCTTTTACTTCTCCTGCTATTACTATTTGTCCCGGGCAATTATAATTAGCAACCTCTACAATTCCTTTTTCAGAAGCTTTTTTACAGCATTCTTGTACAATTTCAGCATCTAAGCCTATTATTGCTGCCATAGTTCCTAATCCTTGTGGAACTGCTTCTTGCATGAATTTTCCTCTCTTCTTTACAAGCTTCACAGCTTCAGTAAATTCTAAAGCACCACTGCAAACTAAAGCTGAATACTCTCCCAAACTTAATCCTGCTGCTATATCACATTTTATTCCTTTTTCTTCTATTGCTTTTAAAGCTGCAATACTTGTTGTTAAAATAGCTGGCTGAGTATTCTCTGTTTTATCTAATTCATCCTTACTTCCTTCAAAACAAATTTTACTTATATTAAATCTCAGTGATTCATCTGCTTTATCAAACACTTCTTTACAAACCTTTATATTTTCAGCTAATTCTTTTCCCATACCTACATATTGAGCACCTTGACCTGAAAATATAAATGCTACTTTACCCATAAGCTGCCTCCTGAATTTCTACTTTTTATATTATTTTTATTCAAAAATCAAGTAATTATTTATTACCTAACTTATTTACTAAAGTTTCAGCTTCATTAAACATTTCTTCTACTATATCTTTACAGCTTTGCTTTTTGTTTATAAGTCCTGCTATTTGTCCTGCCATTACTGAACCAGTTATCATATCGCCTTCACGCGCAGCCTTTCTTAATGCTCCTGCTCCTAATTTTTCAAGTTCCTCTATTGGCGCATTTTCCTTCTCTAATTTTTGATATTTCCTTGATAATTGATTTCTAAGTACTCTTACAGGATGTCCTGTACCTCTTCCAGTTACTACTGAATCTATATCTTTTGATTTTAATACTTTTTCTTTATAATTTTCATGTATTGTACATTCATTTGCTACTAAAAATCTAGTTCCTACTTGTATTCCTTGTGCCCCAAGCATAAAAGCTGCTGCTACTCCTCTTCCGTCTCCAATACCACCAGCTCCTACAACAGGGATATCTACAGCATCTACTACTTGAGGAAGTAATGCCATTGTAGTAAGCTCTCCTATATGTCCTCCTGCTTCACATCCTTCTGCAATTATGGCATCTGCTCCAGCTCTTTCCATTCTTTTTGCCAATGCAACAGACGCTACTACAGGTATAACTTTTATATTATGCTTTTTCCACATATCCATATATTTGCCTGGATTTCCTGCTCCTGTTGTTACAACTTTTACCCCTTCTTCACATACAAGTTTAGCTACACTTTCTGCATTATCACTTAAAAGCATTATATTAACTCCAAAAGGTTTATCAGTAAGTTCTTTTGCTTTTTTTATTTGTTCTTTAACATATTCTACTGGTGCATTTCCTGATGCTATGATTCCAAGTCCTCCTGCATTAGAAACTGCTGCTGCTAAAATTCCATCCGCTATCCAAGCCATAGCCCCTTGTATTATTGGATAATTAATTTCTATCATTTCACAAAATTTTGTATTAAACATATTTAACACCTCTAATTATTTTGTTATAATTTATTGTCTGATAATTTAATAATAAAACTATAAATTCAATATAATATTCTTATTTAAATTGAATGAGAAATCACATATGATTTCTCATTCATTAAAGTCATTCTATAATTGTCCAATAATTAAAATATATTTTGCATATAATCTATTTTGTTTTTGAATTTATATATTTAACTATATCTTCAACCTTTTTCATTTCTTCTATATCTTCATTTGGTATTTCTATACCAAATTCATCTTCAAGGGACATAACTATTTCAAATATTTCAAGTGAATCTACTCCTAAGTCATCTGTAAAAGTTGATTCTAATTTTATTTCATTTTCATCCAAAGATAATTGTTCTGCTATTATATTTTTTATTTTTTCAAAAATCATATTTTCTCCTCCTAAAATATATTTATTTTAATATTTTTTTACCATTCAATTAAAGAACATCCCCAAGTTAATCCTCCACCAAAAGCTACTAAAATTATTTTATCTCCCTTTTTTAGCACACCTTTTCTATTCATTTCATCTAATGCAATTGGTATACTAGCTCCTGATGTATTTCCGTATTGGTCTAAATTAATATAAAATTTTTCTGGGTCTATTTTTAATTTCTTAGCTGCAAACTCAATTATTCTTAAATTTGCTTGATGCGGTACTATATATTTTATATCTTCAATATTATATGTTGTATCTTTAAGAATATTTCTAATACCATTAGTTATAGTATTTACTGCAAATTTAAAAATTTCTTTCCCACTCATATGTATTTTTAAATTTTCTTCATTTTCTTTTTCATTTGTTACATAAGGATTTTCTACAAAACAAGATTTACATTTTAAAGCTTTCCACTTTTCTCCTTCTGAACCTATTGTTATATCTAAAATACCACTTTCTTTACTATCTTCAACAACTACTGCTCCTGCTCCATCTCCAAATAAAACACATGTACTTCTATCTTTCCAATCTACTAATTTGGATAGAACTTCTGCTCCTATTATTAATGCATTATTGCACTGATTTGATATTATAAAATTTTTAGCAATGTTTATCGCATATAAAAAACCTGAACATGCTGCTGATATATCAAAAGAAATAGCATTTACTGCTCCTATCTTTTCTTCGACAACACATGCTGTAGAAGGTACAAAATAATCTGGAGAAGTAGTTGCAACAATTATCAAATCAATATCTTTAGCATCTATTTGTGCATTTTTCAAAGCTTGAAGAGCAGCTTTTGAAGCAAGATCAGAAGTATTTTCTCCATTAGATATTCTTCTTTTTTTTATACCTGTCCTAGATGAAATCCATTCGTCACTTGTATCCATTATCTTAGATAAATCATCATTTTTTATTGATAAATCTGGAACATAACTTCCAGTTCCTATTATCTTCATTTTTTCGTTTCGACTCCTTACTATTATGACTTTATAAATTATATTTCTTTTTTACTTATTTTCTTCAAGATTGTACTTTTTATTAAAAAATTTATTTAATTTATCTAATGACCTTATAAGTATTTCCTCTTCTTCTTCTGTTAATCCCTCAATAGTTGCTTTTACCATATTAGAATGGAATTTTTCATGTACCCTGTAAGCTAGTTTTCCTTTTCTAGTAAGAGCTATTTTTACAACTCGTCTATCTTTTTCATCTCTTTTTCTTTGAACATATTCTTTCCTTACTAAATTATTTATAGCTGTTGTAAGTGTTCCTACTGTTATATCTAATTCTTTAGCAACTTCAGACATTGCTCTAGATTCATACATACCTATAGCTTCAATAGTATGCATTTCTGTAATAGATAAATCATTAAATACTCCTTCTTTAAGAGTTTTTTGTTCTATCTCCAATATATCGTTAAAAGTTTCAACTAATAGTTCATTTAGTACACTAAAAGATTTTTTCAACATTATCACCACTCTATTAATTTTGAACGTCAAATATTTTGATAATCAAAGTATATATTAAATGTTTATTGCTGTCAACATAATATCCATATGTTTTTGCCATTATTTAGTAATTTCCTATGCCATTTTTCGCATTTTTACACTTTATTAACATTTTCTTTAATATATTAATTCGTGTAAAAACAGAAGAAGAAATTTAACATTTTATAACCATTAAATTTCTCCTTTGCATATAACTAAATTCTTTAAAACATCTTACCTACTATCTTACCTGTGCTTTTATCAACATAGTACCAATTTCTTGTAGCCGTATGTGTATCCATATTATCATATACGTGTATAATGTAACATTGTATACCATTTTTATTCTCTTCATGGTCAAACTGTATAACTGTATTTTCTCCTATATCTTGTTCTTGCTTTTTAACAATTTCACAAGCCTGTTCTTTAGTTATTCCTTTGCTTTTTTCAGGTTCTTTTTTTTGATCTTCTAATTTATCTTTTTCCTTTTCTTGTTCTTTTTTTTGTTCTTCTTTTATTATTTCCTTCAATTTCTCAACATTATTATTGTCAGAATCTATTTTTAATACTTCATCTAAATACTTATTTGCATCATCATATCTTTTTTCATTTACAGCATTATTAGCTAAATCAATTGTTGTTTTTATATATTTACTTTTACACTCTTCAATCTTTTTTTGCGCTTTTTCATATAACTCTTTATCTTCCTTGTTTATCTTTTTAAATTTATCTATTGCTTCTATATATTTATTATCATTCATTAATTTTATTCCTTTATCGTAAAAATCCTTAGCCTCTTTTAAACTTTTAGCTAATGTTATATTTCTCTTTATAGTAAAATCATCTTTATAATTTAAAGATTGTTCAAATAAAGTAATTGCCTTTTCATATTCACCTTTATCCATATGTTTATTAGCACTATTTATTAAACTATTATATGTCTTAACTTTGTAATATTTATATGAACCAAACCCAGCACCTGCTACTACTACCGCCACTACTATAGATACAATAATTTTTTTCGTTAATTTATTTTTATTCATTTATCAAACCATCTCCCTACTTAAATAAAATAATACACTTTAATTATATTTTACTAATAAAATTATAAAGGTACCACCAAAATTGTATATATCTTATCTTATTTAGTAAAACTTTACGTATACTCATCTTTTTTCACCTAGGAAATTAAGCTTTTCATTGTGTATTATTTTTTATTTTTCATTTGAATCATCGGGTTTCCATCCTAAATAATTAAATATATCATAAAAAACTTCTTTAGCAACAGGAGTAGCTGCATAACTGGCATAATATTGATTATTTTCAGCATTAGGCTCATCTACTGATACCATAACAGTTATTTTAGGATTATCTACTGGAGCCATCCCTACAAAAGAAGAAACATATTTTCCTTCACCATACCCTCTTCCCTTTACCTTCTGAGCTGTACCAGTTTTTCCTCCAATATGATACCCTTTTATATAAGTATTCTTTCCTACTCCATTTGAAACAACTTTCTCTAAATATCCTCTTAATTTAGCTGTTACCTCATTACGTAAAATTCTCTTTTCTTCTTTTTTAAATTCTTTTTTAATAACCTCTTTATTTTCTTGTACTTTTACTACTTTTTCCATAACATGAGGCTTAATCCAATATCCTCCATTAGCAACAGCATTAAATGCTGTTAAATATTGAATACACGATACTGTATTAACTTGTCCAAAAGACATGGATGCTAAATCTAATTTAGTAACTTTATTTTCAGATTTTATTATGCCCTTAGCTTCTCCATTTAAATCTATTCCTGTTTTCTTTCCAAAACCAAAAATTTTTATATATTTATTTAATCTATGCACTCCTATCTTTTGACCTACATCTATAAATCCTACATTACAAGAATTTCTTAATATATCTACAAAGTTTTCCCTTCCATGTCCTCTTGTTTTCCAACAATGAATATATGTATTACCAACCTTTTTTCCTCCATTACATACTACACTATAAGTTTCAGGATTAACTATCTTCTCACTTAATGCTGTAGCAGCAGTAATTACTTTAAATATAGAACCCGGTTCAAAAGTGTCACTTACTGCTCTATTTCTCCACAGCTTTTGTAATTCATTTGATTCTACTCCCTCTTCCCAAGGATTATTAGGATCATAATCTGGCTTGTTAACCATACCCAATACTTCCCCAGTATTAGGATTCATAACTAGTATAGTCACTGCTTTTGCTCTTTTTTCAATTAAAGCTTTTTCCGCAGCTTTTTCTATAAAATGTTGTATCTTATCATCTATTGTAAGCATTACATTATAACCTTCTATAGGTTTTTCATATTTACATGTTGAATATGGTAATTCATTTTTTCTACTATCTGTTTCTACTATTTTCTTTCCTGCTTGACCTTTTAAATATTTATCATACATAAGTTCTACTCCATTAAGACCTTTGCCATCATAGTTAGTATGACCTAATACATGTGCTAAAAAATTTTTATTAGGATAATATCTTTTAGTATCGTTTGAAATAACTACTCCGTTTATATGTAATTTTCTTATTTTATCTGCTGTATCTTTATCTATTCTCCTTTTCAACATAGCAGCTGATATTTTCTTACCATTTACAGTTTTATTTATAGTCTTTAAAATATTACTACTATCCATATCCAATATTACAGCTAGTTTATCTGCTACTTTTTTACTAGGTATTTTTTTATGCTCTATATATTTTCTTAACGTTTTTAAATCCAAATCAACTCTATAAACATTAATACTTACAGCTAATTCGTCTCCATTTCTATCTAATATTTTTCCTCTTTTAGGATGTATTTTTATAATGCTAGTCCATTGTTTTATTGCCATGGTTTTATATTCATCTGATTTAAATATCATTACATATGCTAATCTACCTATAAGTGCTATACATATTAAGAAAAAAAGTAAAAAAACAAATACCATCCTATACTTCATAATACTTTTATTTTTAAAAGATTTTCTATTCAATATAATCACTTCCATATTCTTATCTATGATTTTCATTTAATTACAATTTATATATTATTTTAACATAAAAACATATATATTTATATCACTTGAAATTTACTGTATTAACCTATAAATAATTTTATTTCACACAAAAATATATAATATGTACCTCTTATACTATATATTCTTCCTCTTATAACTATTTAATAGCATATAATTATACATTCTAATATAATTATTATCAAAGGAGGCGATATCAATTGAAGATAGATGTACAAATTGATCCATCATGTGAAGAAGTGAAAATTACTATATGTACTCCTGAAATAACAGAAGAACTACAAAATATTTTAAATAGTTTAAAAAATAGTACAAAAAAACATATAGTAGGAACTAAAAATGAAAGAATATATATTGTAAATCCCGAAGATATATTATTTTTTTATAGCGAAAGTAAAAAAGTATTTGCAAAAACAACAAAAGAAACTTATGAAATTAAAGAAAAGCTATATAAGTTAGAAGAAGATTTAAAAGATTCTTCTTTTATACGAATTTCTAAATCTGTTATTGCAAATATAGATAAAATAAAAAATTTAGAAATTCTTTTTAACGGAAATATGTGTGCAAATTTTATAAATGGACAACAAGAATATATATCAAGAAGATATGTACCAAAGATAAAAGAATATTTAAAAATGGGAGGTAATTAATCATGAAATATTTAAAATTAATATTAAAAAGAGGTTTATTAGGTATGGCTTTTGGTGTCTTCATAAATCAAACAATTTTCGCCATATTCGCGTGTACTATGGGGTTAAATGGAAATCTAGAAGTATCTATGTTATTTAAACAATTTATTATTTCAGCTATAGCAGGCTTTTATTTTTCAGCTTCTTCAGTAATTTTCAATGTATCTAATTGGAGTAGCCTTAAACAAACAGTATTACATTTTATTGCTACAAGTATTGTATATTTCCCTGTTGCTATTTACGCAAAATGGATGCCAAACGCAAGTTTTGGAAGAATAATTTTTATAATCACCTATATCACTATATATGTAATTGTATGGTTTTCATTTAAATCTTATTGGACTAAAAAAATTAAAGAATTAAATATGAGTTTAGAAAGAAGAAACAAACTTAACTAACTAAAATAAATTAGGTCATAAAAAACAAGAGGGTGCACCCCTCTTGTTAAATAATTTCTATTCTAATCTAAACAAAACCTCTTTCCACCATTTCTGTAACTGCAAAACTAGCTACATCATCTGCATATTTTCCTGGACCAAAACCTGCATCATATCCTAATTCCTTTGCAAGCTCATGAGTTATTCTAGGGCCACCACAAATAAGTATTACTTTATCTCTAAGGCCTTCTGCTTCTAACAATTCTACTAAATTAGTTAAGTTTTGAATGTGTATATTCTTTTGAGTTACTGTTTGAGAAACTAAGAGAACATCTGCCTTTAATTCTATGGCTTTCTTTATAAATTCTTCATTTTCAACTTGACTTCCTAAATTATAAGCATCTATCATTTTATATCGTTCAAGTCCATAATGACCTGCAAAACCTTTCATATTCATTACAGCATCAATACCAACAGTATGGGCATCTGTTCCCGTACTTGCTCCAACAATTACCACTTTTTTCTTTATATTCTCTTTTATATAATCATCTGTCTCACTCATTGTCATTGTATCTACATCTACTGTTTCAACATGTATTGATTCATAATCTATTGTATGAACAACACTTGCGTATGCAACAAAGAAAGTAAAATCTTTATCCAATGCATGATGATGAACAATAGAAGGATCTTCTAATCCCATTTTCTTAATAAGTTGTTTTGCTGCTTCTACAGCTCTTTCACTATCTGATACTGGAAGTGTAAAGCTTAATTGAATCTTTCCATCATTCATTGTATCTCCATAAGGTTTAATTTTTGTTAAATCTAATGTCTTATCAAAATCTTTTTTATCCGTTGAATATAATCCACCACTCATTATTTATCACCTCCAAGCATAAGGCTGATAAATGGATTAAAATAATTTCTGTCTTTTTCTGTGACTCCCTTATAACCCTTTCCACCTTCTATTGGTCTTTTGATACTAGCAAACTTTCCTTGTTCTATGGTTTTAAATAATCCATCTTTTTCAATTTCCTTTAATAATTCATATGCTTTATTTAAAACTTCATTTGCTCTTTTTTCTATCATGCCACCATTCTTAAATGTTACCTCATTTCCAAAGTCTTTCATATTTTTAAATATATATCTAGCATTTTCTATAGATAATGCTCTATCTGACATAAATGGAGTATGAATTGCCTCTGTTAACATTCCTAAAAGATGTATTTTTTGTCCTGTCATTATAGTAATCATATTAAATAATGCATCTTGTACATGTCCTCTAAATATATTTCCTGTCATAAATTTAGTAGGCGGCATATATTTAAGTGGTGCTTTAGGGAATATTTCTCTTGCCATTTGTGCTTGCGCAAGTTCATACAAAAATCCATTTTCAAGATCAGGATTCATTTCAAAGGCATGACCAAGTCCCTGTTGTTCTTCTGGAAGACCAGCAAATAATGCAAACTGTTCATTTATAAATTGAGATGCTAAAACCGTATGAGCCTCCTCTACAGCATCAGATGTTGTCAAATAGTTATCTTCTCCTGTATTTATAATAACTCCAGCATATCCATTTATTATTCTAGAAAAATATTGATCTATTATTGTTCTTTTCATATTGATATCTCTAAAAAGTATTCCATATAATGCATCATTAAGCATAACATCAAGCTTTTCTAACGCTCCCATAGCTGCAATTTCAGGCATACATAGCCCAGAACAATAATTACATAATCTAATATATCTATGAAGTTCATCTCCAACTTCATCTAGTGCCTTCCTCATAAGTCTAAAATTTTCTTGAGTTGCAAAAGTTCCACCAAATCCTTCAGTAGTTACCCCATATGGAACATAATCAAGAAGACTTTGACCTGTTGTTCTTATAACTGCAATTATATCTGCTCCTTGCCTTGCTGCTGCTACAGCTTGAGTTATATCTTCGTATATATTACCTGTAGCAACTATTACATATAAATAAGGTCCTTCTTTATCTCCAAATTCTTTAAGCTTATTTTCTCTTTTTACTCTATTTTCTTTTATTTTTTCAACATATTCCTTTGCTATAGAATTAACAGTTGCTTTTATTTCAAAGTCTTCATGCATAGGAATTTTAGTTAGATCCAATTCTTCTTTAGATATTTTTTCTGCTATTTGTTGAGGTGTTAATTTAGTTTCAACCACAGCATTTCCTATAAATCTTGCAGCTCCAATTGAAAGTCCATTTCCTTTCTTTATATTATCAACAACTATATTTGGAAGTGGTACATTAAGTTCATCTACCCCATCTATTCCTAGTAATCTACATACAGTTCTTTCTACAGTAACTGTAGTATGCATATCAATAAAGTCTTGAGTATCTTTAGCTATATTTCTAGCACATTCTCTTGCTTTATTTACTATTTCCCAATTTAAGTTTAATTTACTTTCCATAGACATCCCCCTCTGCATAAATATCTTTTACAATGTCACTAATACCTTTTTCTATTCCCAATAAGAGTGCTATATTTAAAGCATCTTTAGGAACTTCACTGTGTTGTGAAATTTTTTCTAATCTGTAATCCATATGCTGCTGTATTATTTCCACAGAAAATCTTTTATTTAAATCAATTTTTTGTTTTAAGGAATTAAAATTTATATTTTTTAATCCAATCACTTGATAATGAACCATATCACTTTCTACTACTCCATCATAATGCGTTGATATTAAACTCATAGATTTTAATCTATTCAAATATCTACTTAATGCTTTCACAAGATAACTTCCTTCTTTAGGATTTGTTCCTCTTGCAAATTCATCTAAAACTATTAATCCATTTCCTCTTTTAGCACACTCTATAACTTTATTTAAATTTATTATTTCCGCTCCAAAAGTACTTAACCCTTTAGTTATAGACTGCATATCATCTGATATAAATTGTATAAAATCTACTATAGGAATACGTGCATATTCGCTAAATACAAAGAAACCTAAATTTGCTAAATACACATTAAGCACTACAGTTTTTAATGTTATAGTTTTTCCTCCCATATTTGCCCCAGTTATAACAGAAACTCCTTCTTTGAGTTCTATACTTATGGGAGTAAACTCTTTATTTTTCTTTTCTAATATCATTTTTACTTCCGGATTCACTGAATTTTTTAAGTTTATACTCATTTCATCACAAATACTAGGTTTTATTCCATTGTATTTTACTGCAAGTTTAGCTTTTGAAATTAATAAATCTAATTTTCCAATACATTTAATATTATTTTCAATACTATCTGTAAACTTCTCTATTTTTTTTGTTAAATCTTTTCTTATATTTAATTCTTCTTGTTCTTCTAATATTACATAGTTTAATCTTTCATCTTTTAATTGTTTTATTACATCTTCATCATTCTGTTTAATTATTTTTTCTTCTAATATTCTTTTTTGATTTCTAAAATCTTTTAATTTAGTTGAATAAGCATCATAAATATAAAAAGTAGGTATATTTTTATTTTCTGGATCTAATATTTTATATACTTGCCTTAGATTAAAAAATTTCAATTCCGGTATATCCAACTCCAACTTATCCATTATTTCAATAATTTCACTTATTAATTTAGCAAATGTTTTTATTTCATATAATTCAACATCATCTAAAGTATTTAACTCTTTACATCTTTTTATAGAATTCCTTATATCTTTTATTTTAAAAAATATTCCTTCTATTTTTCTATAATAATAATCTTTATTATTTAACCCCTTTATTATTTTTTCTACATCTGTAAGTTCTTGCATTAGCTGCTTTTTTTCTTCTTTTTTAAAAGGCTTTATATTTTTCTTCTCATCCAATCCATAGCATGTAATTACTTCTAACTCATCTAATATAAAATCAAATCCTATCTGTGCTCTTTGTGTTTTATCTAAAAATCTCATTTAATCGCCTCCTATAACATCTATTACAGGTATACTTATTTGTTTTCTTAATTTATATATAAATTCATCTTTATCAAATTCATACCCATAAGGAGACGTAGGATTTATCGTAACACAAACTATATTTATTGGATTTATAACCTTTATCCTTCCCCCTATTTTCTTAAACTTATGTAAGGTATCTTTTTCTAGAAATATTTTTGTTCCATCCTCAACTAATAAAGTTATATTTTTAACTTTATCTGAATATTTCATAACATTTTTTAAAAAATTATCCGATAATATCCCTTTTAATACAATATATTTAGATTTTTCATCTAACCTCTCAACTATCTTTCTAGAACCTTCTAAAGCCGTAGTAACATCTATTTTTTTTATTTCTTTACTCTCTTGAATTATTGCCAATCTACAATCCTTAATTACATTTTCCGCACATTTTAAAATTTCACCATTATTTTCTTTACCTATAGATAAATTTTTAATAGTATAAACTGTTTTTTCTATTACCTTGTCAATATTTCTATCTACTGAAGCTCCAGTAGATAAAATTGCTGCTTCAGTAATAGTGGGACAGGCTGAACTTTTCCTACTAATTGCTCCGTCAACTATAACAAGTTCACTTCCTAATTTTTTTAGTTTACTACATACCTTCAATACATAAGAATTTATTGAAGGTCCACCAAGTTCTATAAATCCATCACTTAATGCTCTTGCAATTATTACCTCTCCCATAGGAGTACTAATACCAGTTGTCTCTATTATTTCCCTGGTTATATCTCCATTGAACAAACACTGCTTTGCAGTAGCTATAAGCGTACCTCTTTCAATATAAACTTTAGGTTTTTCTGTAGATGTAACTCTATCTATATCTTCTCCATCTCTCCCTATAGAGGTAAGACCAAGGGGAATTTTACCCCTTGATTTCTTTACCAAATAATTTAATACTGTAGTCTTACCTACATTTTTATCCATACCTATTATGGATATACTTTTATACCCTTGAAGGAATTTTACTAACGCTGCCTTTTCCATTTTTTTTACCTCTTAAATTTCTTTCTAACCCTACAGGCTCTAAAGCCATATTTTCATCATCTATAAGTGATGAAACTCCTATTAATCTATCTTTTTCCTTTTCTCTACATACCTCACAATGACAATCTGAAACATAATTTTCAGGTTCTTTGTAAGTTGTTATTACCCCTTCAAAATTTCTTAGAATTATTCTATCTTCACCTTGTGATATTAAATAATTAGGCATAACTGGTATTTTACCACCGCCTCCTGGAGCATCAACTACAAAAGTAGGTACACAAAAACCAGAAGTATGACCTCTTAATCCTTCAATTATTTCTATCCCTTTAGATACTGATGTTCTAAAATGTTCAAGCCCCATTGATAAATCACACTGATAAATGTAATACGGTCTTACTCTTATTTTTACAAGTTCATGAACTAATTTTCTCATTACATGAACACAATCATTTACTCCTTTTAAAAGTACTGATTGATTCCCAAGAGGAATACCTGCATCTGCTAATTTTTCACAAGCTCTTTTAGAGTCTTCTGTTATCTCATTTGGATGATTAAAATGAGTATTTAACCAAATTGGGTGATATTTTTTAAGCATATTAACCAAATCATCTGTTATCCTCATAGGAAGAACAACAGGAGTTCTTGAACCTATTCTTATAATTTCTACATGAGGTATAGCTCTTAATTTTTTTATTATATACTCTAATCTGTCATCTGATACTAAAAGAGCATCTCCACCAGATAATAGCACGTCTCTTACTGAAGGAGTATTTGCAATATACTCAATTGCTTTTTCTATTTGTTCCATTGGTAATGATTTATCATGGTGTCCAGCAAACCTTCTTCTAGTACAATGTCTACAATACATAGAACATTGATCTGTAATTAAGAAAAGTACTCTATCAGGATATCTATGAGTAAGTCCTGGTACTGGTGAGTCTGTATCTTCATGTAATGGGTCTAATAAATCTGCATTTGATTTATGAAGTTCAAGTGCTGTTGGAACTGCTTCTCTTCTAATAGGATCATATGGATCATTTGAATCAATTAATGAAAGATAATATGGTGTTATAGCCATCCTAAGAGAGTTAGTACATTTTCTAACACCTTCTTCTTCTTCCTTTGTAAGTGGTATATATTTTTTTAATTCATCTACATTTTCTATTCTATTTTTTACCTGCCATTTCCAATCATACCACTGCTCATCTGTTACATTAGGAAATAATTCTTTCCTTCTATTAACCTTCAATTAAATAACCCCCCAATATTAGTTGTACTAATTTATCTACTATTGTTTATTAACTCAACTTTCATTGTCTGTTGAATTATTAAATATATTTTTCCTCAAATATCTTTCTCAATGTTTCACTCTCTCTAATTTCTTGCAATGTTATTTCTGCATGGCCTTTAGTATAACCATTTCCTATTATCATTGTTACATCCTTACCTACACCTTCTGCCCCAAGTGCTGCTTTGGTAAAACTTGTTGCCATTGAAAAGAAATAAACTACACCATCATCTTTAACTGGAAGTATACATGACATTTCAGTATTTGGTATATTAACACAACTTATAGATATATCTATATCTTTTCCATTATTAGCTTCTAAAGTTTTATTTAAAACATCTACAGGTTTTTGAGCATCACTAAGTATAGCCTTATGACAAAATCCCCATTTCACAAGATTATCAGCTTGATGTTGTTTTCTTACTAACGCAATAACATTACCCGTTGGTCCAACCCTTTTCATTGCCTCATAACAACAAAGCATTCCTGATTTACCTGCTGCCCCTAAAACTAATACACTTTGACCTGGCTTAACAAGTTTTGCTGTTTGAGCTGGAGCTCCTGCAACATCCAAAGCTGCAAGTGCAAGATTCTCTGGCATATCCTTGGGAAGTTTTGCATATATTCCACTTTCAAATAATATTGCTTGTCCTTTAATATCTACCCTATCTATCTCTGGTTTAACATCTATTATTTTTTCTATTTTAAGCGGAGTTAATGATAGTGATACTAATGATGCTATTTTGTCACCAACTTTTAAATCCCTATCTTTTAAATCCTCTCCTATTGCTGCTACTGTTCCTATAAACATTCCGCCTGAACCTGTAACAGGGTTTTGTTGTTTACCTCTTTCTCCTACAATTTCTAATATTTTAGATTTAATTTTTTCTATATCTCCGCCTGCTTCTTCTTCTATTTGAGTAAAACTAGCTGAATCAATATTTAATGATTGAACATCTACCAATATTTCATTACTATATATGTTCATATCATTATCAATTTTATATGCTGCTTGTGTTAATACTCCTTTAGGTTCAACTACTCTATGTGAACCGTATTTACATCCTTTTTTCATAATAATTTTCCCCCTTTTTCATTTGCCATTTGGCTAAATTTTAATACATCACGTTTATTTTTTACTTATTTAACCCTAGAATTTGCCTTGCTTCAGCTGGTGATGCTATTTCTCTACCTAATTCTTTTGCAAGTTTTACTGCCTTTTCTACAAGTTCACTATTTGATTTTGCTAAAACTCCTTTTGATAAATAAACATTGTCCTCATATCCTACTCTTACATGACCACCCATTATGATTGATACAGCAGCCATTGGAAATTGATGTCTACCTATACCTGATACAGTAAATGTACTTCCTTCTGGAATACTTCCTGCCATAAATACTAAGTCTCTAGGTGTAGCACTTATACCCCCATTTACACCCATTACAAAATTAAAATGCATAGGTGATTTCATATATCCCTTTTTAGCAAGTCTTAAAGCCATGTCCACCATACCTTTATCAAAAACTTCTATTTCTGGCTTAATGCCTAGTTCAATCATTTTCTCTCCAAATTCTTTTATAGTATTTTCAGTATTTACGAATATTTCATCTCCTCCAAAATTGCATGTACCACAATCTAATGTAGCCATTTCAGGATTCAAATATATAGGTTGAAGTCTTTCTTCATTGGACATTCCTACTGCTCCACCTGTTGATGGTTGAATAATAACATCTGGACATCTTCTTTTGATTTCATCAATACAAGCTTTAAATCTATCTTTTGACTGTGTTGGCATACCATCATCTTCTCTTACATGAAGATGTATTATACTAGCTCCAGCTTTATATGCTTTTTCAGCTTCTTCACCTATTTCCTTTACCGTATATGGAACTGATGGATTATTTTCTTTAGTAACCTCTGCCCCACAAATAGCAGCAGTAATAATTAGTTTTTCCATTAAAATTCCCCCTATTATTTAAAAATTTCTAATGTATAAACACTAATTTATTTTCTTTGCTTATCTTTAGGAACAACGCAAGTACCACTTGCTCTGCATACTACTATTTTTTCTTCTACAACATCTGCTGCTGAATCATTTATATCTGGTCTAGGAACTATTACCTTTCTAGCTTCAAACACCATTTTTCTAGATGTGTTACCTTTGCTTATAATTTCTCCTTCTGCTTCTATGTAATCTCCTGCATAAACTGGTGCCAAAAACTCTACATTGTCATATGCTCTAAATAAACCTTCATCCCCGTCGTTTTTTATCAATAATTCAGTAGCAACATCTCCAAAAAGTTGAAGCATTCTAGCTCCATCAACTAAATTGCCACCATAATGAGCATCATGACTGCTCATTCTTAATCTTATTAATGATTTCATATCATAGCCTCCCTTTTAAATGAAAAATTAAATATAAAGAGCTATCTATGCAATGAAAAAGAAAATTTCAATCTTTTTCATTACATAAATAGCTCTTCATAAATAAATTATGACAATCAAAGAATATTTCCATTCCCTGACCAAAAGTATACTTAAGAACAAACATACTTTTTCGGCAAGTAAACCCTTCATTTTTAATATTGGAGGTTCTTCCCCTTAACATTTAAAAACTACCGTAAACTCGCTCCTCTATTTATGTAATATAATTTATCAACAATTATATTATAATATTTGTATTGGTTGTAAGTCAATACCATTTCAGAAAATTAAAATTGTTTAGATTATTTAATATATTTTAAAAAGCTGATATCATAAATATCAGCTTTTCATTTTAGAAATATTATTCTTCTCTTCTATTTTTCTTAAATTTAGCTTTTTTGTTTTTTCCTAATTTTCTAGATTCGTTATTAGAACCTATTTCTTCAGACATTTCCACTTCCATTTCCTTTAATTCAGATTTTGTTTTTGGAGATACTTTCTGGTTGTTCTTATTATTTTTATTATTTTTATGTGCCACTTTACTTCCGTTAGAAGAAATTTATGAAAAGCCATAAAACTTTAATACCTATTATATTTTAAGGAATATACATATAGTTTTATAACTTTATGTTTTAATACATTATTTTTAAATTTCTCTAACGGTTTCACCACCTTTCTTATTAGCTTTTTATAAAAAATTAAATAGCCTAAGATTAATTTACCCACAAAATAAAAAAATATGCCGATTTAACGGCATATTTTATCCTATCTGATTCTCTGTAGAATTAATCTTACTAGAATCAGAAAGTTGTATTTTTATATTTTTTGTTTTCCCATTTCTATAAATTTTACAATTTATTTTATCACCTATTTTATGCTTTTCAATTGTACTTCTTATCTCTTCTACACTGCTTATTTTTTTATCATCAAACTCTAAAATTACATCACCTGATGAAAGCCCTGCCTTTTCTGCTCCACTACCTGGTATAACACTTTGTATTCCTACACCTTTTATTTTTCCATCTCTAGATTCCACAGATGCTCCAGTTATTCCTAATTCAGGTCTTGCAACTTGACCATACTTCATAAGAGAATCTATAATACCTTTTGCACTATTCATTGTTATAGCAAATCCCATGCCTTCTGCATTTTTATTAGTTCCAATCTTTAAGCTATTTATTCCTATTATTTCTCCATTTTCATTACATAAAGCTCCTCCACTATTACCAGGATTTATTGCTGCATCCGTTTGAAGAACTTTATATTCTGCTTCTCCAACAGTCATCTTTCTATTAACTGCACTTATTATTCCTGATGTAACAGAACCTGCAAATTCATCTCCTAATGGATTTCCTATAGCGATAGCTATATCACCAACTTTTACTTTTGAAGAATCTCCAAATTTTGCTGCTGGAAAATTACTTCCATCAATTTTTATAACAGCCAAATCTGTTCTTGGATCTGAGCCTATTAATTTCGCATCATAAGTCTTACCATTTGATAATTTTACTGTTATTTTTGATGCTCCTTCAATAACATGGTAATTAGTAACTATATATCCGTTCTTATCAAAAATTATTCCTGATCCGCTTCCTTTTAATTGGCTTCCATAAAAATTTTCTGCATGATTACTTACTCCTACAACGGAAGGTCCTACTTCCTTTGCTACTTTATTTATTGTATCACCCCAAGTTTGTGAGCTAGTGGTAATTATATTTCTATTTTTATCTTTTTCATTAGTTGTTTGTTTAAAACTTTCAATGTTTTTAAATTTATGGTCAACAAGAACATATGAACCTATAGTACCTGATACCGCTGCTATAAGTACAAAAGCTACTCCTTTAAAAAAAGTTCTCATTCCTCTATTTTTCCTTTTTTTACTTTTATTAAAATCTTCTTTTGGTTTATTAATATCTTTTACATAATTAGATATTTCATTTTCATCGTAATTAGTTATTTTATTTTCATCATAATCAGTTATCTTATTTTCATCATGCATGTTTCTTAACACCTCCTTGTATAATGTAGTCATAACATTCAATAGAAAACTATCTATTATTCTAACGAACATTACGACAAATCTTTTTATTATTATTCTAATTATTTCTGCCCGATAGGGCGTTCATTTTACATCTAAACTAAGTTTTCTATTAAAGTCAAATTGAAACCTATACAGTTAAATATTTTGGTATAATATCTCCTGAATAGAGGATAGATGTACACCTCCTGGGAGTGACTCTGTCGAGTCATTTATACCCGTGAATTAGCGTATCATTCCATCAGTGAGAACTCTATGTTTAGCTGGTTGGGTTTCCTTTTGGGAATTACCCGTGTCACAAACAAGGTTATAGAATTACTGATAGAAATGGAATATCTATTCTATCTCAAAAATAAAGGAGATAATACACATGAGTAAATTTTTATATAAACCAACAGTTGGAATTGATGTATCAGCAGATTTTTCAGTAGTAGCTATTCTGGCACCTAACGGTGAAATTTACAGAAAGCCTTTTAAGATTAAACATAATAGAGATGGTTTTGATTACCTAGTAGATCAAATAAAAAAAGCGGAAGAAGGTTTAACATGAAAACTGGCATTTTCATGGAATCTACTGGTGTTTATCACCTTACTCTTTTCCACTTTCTTAAAGATAAGTTCGAAACATTTATCTTTAATCCACTCATTACTAATAGTAACAAAAATAGTGGAATAAGAAAAGTGAAAAATGATAAAAGTGATGCAATATCCATCGCTAAAATAGGTAAATTTCAATCTGTTAAATGTTCTTCTGCATTCGATGTTGAAATTTATACCTTAAAATCTCTCTGCAGAGACTACTATAAATTAACAGATACTAAATCTACTTATAAGAAAAAATTATCTACTGACTTAAGAGTTATTTTTCCTGGATACAATTCCGTATTTTCAAATATTACGTGTAAAACTTCTTTAGCTATACTTAAGCAATTTACTAGTCCACAAGCCATTCTTGATGCAGATAGAGAGATTTTGATAGAAATCATTTCTAGCAATTCAAGAAAAGGACTAAACTATAGTGAAAATCTTTATAAAAAACTGATTCTTATTTCCCAAGAAGCACTCTATATTGGGATAAAGTCGTCTAGCTTATTTGTAAAAATCACTAATACAATTTCATTGATAGAAACCTTAGAAACTCAACTTGAATGTTTGCTGAAGGAAATACATTCACTTATAAAAAGCCGTAGGCTTCCAGAGACATTTATTAAAAACATCCAATTAATATACTCAATACCTGGTATTGGTGAATTAACAGCAATAACTATAATGAGTGAAATTGGTGACATCAACGGTTTTCTTAAGCCTAAGCATTTAATTGCATATTTTGGTATCGATCCTTCTGTTAATCAATCAGGCAAATTCAACAGTGATAGAAATAAAATGTCTAAGCGTGGTACCAGAATCGGACGCCGAGCCTTATATGCTATCGCATTAGCATCCGTGAGAACTAACAAAAATGGTAAACCTAACAATGAAGTTTTGCTTAAATACTACAAAGAAAATCTTAAAGGTAAAAAGAAAAAAGTGGCTTTAGGTGCTGTTATGAACAAACTAATCAAGTACATATTCTCGGTTCTTAAAAACCAGAAACCTTTTGAGATTAGAGATCCTAAGATACACGAGAAAATGTATCTTCAAAATCAATGTAAAACAGTAGCCTAATCGGCTTTAAACCCAAATAATAAATTAGAGAGCTATTGTTCGTATTTTTACAATAGCTAGCTTTGCTATACCCTAATTTAAAAATAAATTTTTTTAAAAAAACTATTGACTATTACTAGCTGGTCTAATCAATATACTAAAATTATAATATTATTTTTTTACAAACCTATTAACAAAGTGTTATATTTGTTTAATTATTTTTTTTATTTTTTGTTAATTATATAAAAACAGATTGTAAATTAAATAGCTAGTTATTTTAATCTGAAGAAATTCAAACTTATTTCTTCACTAAAACTAACTAGCTATTATTATACTATCATCTATTTACTATTAATATTAAACTTAAAATATGTTACTATTTAAATTAAAGTTCTCTTCCTTTTCCAATAAAACATAATGATAGCATATCAGGCCCAGTATGAGATGCTATAACAGGCCCAACATAATTTATTATTGTATTCTTAACATTAAATTCTTCTTTCACAACTTTTTCTAAGTATTTTGCATCTTCTATGCAATCGCCATGACTAATCATTACTGTTTGACTTTCTGGATTTATTATTCTTTCTTTAAACCTATCTATTAAATATTTTATAGCCTTTTTTCTTCCTCTAATATTAGATACATTAATAAGTTTTCCATTATTATCTATAAATATTATTGGATTAATTCTCATCAAAGTACCTATAGTAGCTGCTGTAGCTGAAATTCTTCCTCCATGTTTTAAATGCTTTAAACTTCCTACTACAAACCAATGATTAATATTTAATTTATTATCTTCCACCCAATTTATTATTTGTTCTTTAGAACATCCTCTTTTTAACATTTCTATAGCATTATATACCAATATTCCTTCACCGATACATGCACTTTTTGTATCTATAATAGTAATATCTGCATTCTTATATTCTTCTTGTAACATTTCTTTAGCCATATTAGCACTATTTATAGTCCCACTTATTGCTGATGACATGCCTATATAAATTATAGATTTGCCTTGTGAAACATATTTTTTAAATATTTCAGTGAAATCATAGACATTTACTTGAGAAGTAGTAGGCATTTCTCCTTTTCTTATCTCTTCATAAAATTTTTGATAAGTTAATGTTTTTCCAAAGTCATCTTCATAATATTTTCCCATAAAATGACAGGTCAAACTTACAAAAGGTACTTCATTCTTTTCCATATATTCTAAAGGTAAATCACAACTTGAATCTGTCATTACTACTACACTCATATTATTTTCTCCTTTTTATGAAAATATAATCTTATATTATAAATATAGCATATATTTAATATTATTTAAATAATATTATTTGACTAAGTGAAGCAGTAACATTAAAGTATATAGTAAAACATATGCAGCTGAAAGATATTTTTGTTTATTCATAAATTATAAAACTGACTTAAATATCTTTTATGCTGCATATGCTTTTATATACCTATACATTTTGTTATATTTTATTGTAAATATTTTTCTGGATCAAATGGAACCCCATTTTTTCTAACCTCAAAATGAACATGTGGACCTGTACTTCTTCCTGTGTTTCCTATATTAGCTATTAATTGCCTTTTATTAACTTTATCACCCTTCTTACATAATATTTTACTACAATGAGCATATTTACTTTCTAACCCGTCTTTATGATTTATAATTACTACCTTCCCATATCCTTGCTGCCACCCTGCGTATTTTACTACTCCATTTAATGCAGCATAGATTGGTGTTCCTATGGGAGCTGCAATATCTATTCCTTTATGCATTTTACCCCATCGTCTTCCAAAGGGTGAACTTATTTTTCCTCTGGAAGGTATTGATAATGACATTGCAGCTACTATTGTTGGTTCTTTTGTACCCACTAAAACAATTTTATCTTTGCTAGGTTTAATTACTTTCTCTTCATATATTTTTTTATTAATAATTTCATTATTTTTCAAATGAATACTTTCATATATGATTTTACTACCCTTTTCACCTTGAAATTGAATTTGCCTTTTTCCCTTTAATAGCTTATTTGAAGCTTTCATTACTGTACTTGGCTTTATATCTGTTTTATATTCCTTATTTACTTCTAATTCAATTTTAAGTAAATCCTTTTGTTTTAATATATTACTCTCAACAACATTACTCATAGAATTTAAATCACTAGAAATTGATGATATTTTAATATCTCGTTCCTTTATTGTAACAGCATTATTGATTTTAAAATAATTAATATTTTGCACCTTTAATTTATCCTTGTATATATCCTTTATTGAGTTGAAAATCTCTTTAATTTGATTCTTTTTACAAATTACTCCCATATCTTTTCCATCACATTTTACTGTATATACTAAAACCTCATTAGTACTAAAATCCATTAATTTAGATTTAACCTCATTAGTATTTAATAAATGTTCTCCAGATATTTTTGATTTTTTTAAAATTACATTATCTTTATATTTAACTTTTTCAAATTTATTTTCTAAATAATTTTTAAATTCCCTTTCTCCATCGTAGAATATGTTTTTATCACTTACATAACCCATATATTTTTGATTTAAAAATATTTTGTAAGCATTTGGCTTACGTATGTTATAATATAAAATAGAAACAATTAGAGAAAAAACTATTAATAAAATGTATGTTTTCCTATTTTTTTTTACGTATTTTTTCAATGAAATTCTTACCTCCTTTCACATTTTGTTAATATACCCTAAAAAGTAAAAATTATTAAAAAAAATAAGAATTTATCATTTGATATTTTTATTTTTTTAAGTTAAATTATTTTTTAGTGAATAAATTTTTTTTCAAATATTATGCTATATATTAGAAAGGTTAGAGATGCCATGAGTACTTTTGTGTTTAAAAATAAAATTTATGATTATACACCTGTAAGTAATATCTTTATAGAAAAATATATGCCAAAAGCTAGGGGTGAATTTGTTAAAATTTATCTTTTAGGATTGAAATACTGCATATCTGGAGAATTAGGTGTTAATATTTCTCTAATAGCAAACTCTTTAAATCTACTTGAAAGCGATATAATGAATGCTTTTAATTATTGGAATGACGAAGGTGTTATAAATCTAATTCCAATAGATAATATGGGAAATTTCAATATAGAATTTCTAAATTTAGCATCAGATGATTCTACTGAAAATGATGAAAAAGTAAACTTACTTGAAGAATTAAACAAAACTTCAATAAAAGATATGCTTCAAGATATAGAAAAATTAATTGCAAGACCTCTTTCTTCTAAAGAAATGACTATGTATTTAAGTTGGCAAAAAGATTATTGTTTTAAGCCTGAACTAATATTACTTTTAATTCAGTATTGTGTATCTAAAGGTAAAACAGATTATAGATACATAGAAAAAATCGCTATGTCATGGCATGATGATAATATTAAAAATATTGAAGATGCTCAATTATATATAAAAAAACATGAAGATAAATGGATTCGAATTAAAAAAATATTAAATTATTTAGGTATAAAATCTACAGAAATTATGAAACCTCAAGAGAAAATGATTGATAAATGGATTAATGTATATAATTTTTCACTTGAAATTATATATAAAGCATGCGATATTTGTTTTGAAAGAATAAATAAAACTGATTTTAAATATATAGATGGAATATTAAATAGTTGGTTTAAAGATAATATTAAAACTTTAGAAGATGTTGAAAAAAAGGATAAAAAGAGAAGTGGTTTTAAAAAGAAAAAAGTATATAACAACTCAAAGCAAAGTGTTTTTAATGATTATACTCAGAGAGAATATGATTATAAAGATCTAGAAAAAAAATTATTAGGATGGGATAATGAATGATAAATGGTTATCAATCTCAAATACTTAAAATTTATGAAAATATAAGAGAAAAAGAATCAAAACAGTTAAAAGCAAGAAAAGACAAAATTCATAAAGAAATACCTGAGATAAAACAAATAGAAGACAAAATTGCAAGACTTTCTATAGAATTATCTATGAATATACTAAAAAATCTTGATAATAAAGAACAATATCTTAAAGAATTAAAAGAAAAAATTACTGACTTAAGAATGCATAAAACAGAACTTTTAGTATCTAATAACTACCCTATGGATTATTTGGAAATACATTATAAATGCCCAAAATGTAAAGACACAGGATTTATAGGTAATAAAAAATGTAGTTGTTATAGACATAGACTAGTTTATGTTTACTATAAAAATTCTGATTTTAAAGATACATTACTCGCCAATAATTTAAATAACTTTAATTTAGATTTGTACAGTATTAGAAGAACTGGAGACGAAATAAAAAGTCCTCGTAAAAATATGGAAGAAATATTAGTAAACGTTAAACATTTTATACAAAATTTCAAAAATCAAAATACCAACTTATTATTCTATGGTACTTCAGGTACAGGGAAAACCTTCTTATCCAATTGTATCTCTAAAGAACTTTTAGATAGAGGCCATTTAGTAGTATATAGAACCGCAAAAGAACTGATAGAGAATTTAAGAGAAGCTCGTTTTGCTGGAAATGATTCTTTAGAAGATTTAATATTAAACTGTGACTTACTTGTTATAGATGACTTAGGAACAGAACAACTAACTGACTTTACAAAATCAGAATTATTTAATTTATTAAACACTAAATTACTAAAAAATAAAAAAATGATAGTTTCCACTAATTTTTCTATCGAGCAGCTATCAAAACATTATTCTGAAAGAATTACATCAAGATTATTTGGTAATTTTGATCTTTTTAAATTCTATGGAGAAGATATTAGAGTTGCTAAAAATTTATATAGAAACAAACTTTAGTGTTTTTAATTATAAAAATAGAGTAAAAAGATTTTTAAACTTTTTACTCTATTTTTATATATACTTTTACATAAACTTGTCGTTAACTAAATTTACTTAACTTTAAACTAATGAATTCTTTGAAAAAATTTATAATTTTCTAAATAATAAAAAAACCTGAACATTAAGTTCAGGTTTTATGGAGCTGGCAATAGGACTTGAACCTACAACCTGCTGATTACAAGTCAGCTGCTCTACCAATTGAGCCATGCCAGCAAAAATGGCGACCCAGAAGGGGTTCGAACCCTCGACCTCCGGCGTGACAGGCCGGCACTCTAACCAGCTGAGCCACTGGGCCATTTATATGGTGGGCACAACAGGGCTCGAACCTGTGACCCCCTGCTTGTAAGGCAGATGCTCTCCCAGCTGAGCTATGCGCCCATATAAATATAATGGTGACTCCTAGGGGAATCGAACCCCTGTTACCACCGTGAAAGGGTGGTGTCTTGACCGCTTGACCAAGGAGCCTTATTAAGTTTTTAATGGAGCTGGCAATAGGACTTGAACCTACAACCTGCTGATTACAAGTCAGCTGCTCTACCAATTGAGCCATGCCAGCAAAATGGCGACCCAGAAGGGACTCGAACCCTCGACCTCCGGCGTGACAGGCCGGCACTCTAACCAACTGAGCCACTGGGCCATTTATATGGTGGGCACAACAGGGCTCGAACCTGTGACCCCCTGCTTGTAAGGCAGATGCTCTCCCAGCTGAGCTATGCGCCCATATAAATAAATGGTGACTCCTAGGGGAATCGAACCCCTGTTACCACCGTGAAAGGGTGGTGTCTTGACCGCTTGACCAAGGAGCCTTATTAAGTTTTATCAGCTTTTTTTGTTTGGTCTCTCGAGCTGACAAGTAATATAATACAAGATTATTCTTCATATGTCAACAACTTTTTTTAATTTTTTTTTATTTTTTCTTAAAACACTAGTATTTATGCCATTTATATTATTTATCAGTATATCCTAACGTTTGTAATATTATAAGTGCAGTATCTTCTATAGCTCTTTGAGTAACATCTATAGTTTTACATCCTAATCGCTTTATTATTTTATCTTCATACTCCATTTCTTCTAAAACCCTCTCAGGATTAGCATAATTAATTTGGTACTGCTGCATATTAAACTTTAGTAACCTATGTTTTCGAATTTCTATTAATTCTATAGGGTTTACTGTTAATGCTATTATCTTTTTTTTATCTACTTCAAATAATTCCTTGGGTACTTTAATTTCTGGCATTAATGGAACATTTAAGGCTTTAATTCCTTTATTAGATAAATACATGCATAATGCTGTTTTAGATGTTCTAGAAAGCCCTATTATGATAATATCTGCATTTTTTATCCCTTCAACATTTTTGCTATCATCATATTGCATAGCAAATTGCATAGCTTCTATTCTATTATAATATTCATTATCTATATTCCAAACTGCTCCTGGCTTATATTGAGGTTTTTCTCCTAAAGCTTTAGATGCCATACTAATACATGGACCTAAAACATTATTTATTATTATTCCTCTTTCAATACATCTTTGAACTAAAAAATCTCTTACATCAGGTACTACTATATTTGATATAACCATACTATTTTGAGGGTGTTCTATACTATTCATAAACTTATTTACTTCTTCTGTGTTTTTTATATAGGGTACTCTTTTAACCATTATTTTAGAATTAAATTGGCTGGCAGTTGCTCTTGCTACTTGCTCTGCTGTTTCTCCAATAGAATCAGAAACTGCATATATTTTTAACATAAAAACACCTTCTTTCTTATTATTTAATTTTCCTTTTTATACTTTACTTATTCAAATTTCCACAATAAATAATATTATTTTTCTACATAATGATTATATTCAAATTATATCAAACCTTTTTTAATATATGAAAATAAATTAGTTATTTCAAATTTTACATCTATTAAATTTCAAAAACAAATACTAATATTTTTCTTACAGAAAAACTTTATTTAATTTATAATTACTCGATTTTCAAAAGATTGTTTTTGAAAATTTTCATTATTTGTACCTTCTACTTTATACTTTTTACTTTTTACTCTATATCTATGTTACACAATATATAACTATCTAACATAACTTTTGTTTTTATCCTATAGAAATTAAAGTAGTTACTATTAAAAATTATGTATTTAAGGTAGAATATATTGAAGAGAATACATTTAAAGGGGAGATTTGTTTTGAAACATAATACTATAGTTATTGGTGGTGGTGCTTCTGGGATAATGGCAGCCTTAACTGCTAAAGATATGGGCTGTGATGTTGCTATTTTAGAAGGCTCAAACAGAATAGGCAAAAAAATTTTAACCACTGGTAACGGAAGATGTAATATAACAAACGAAAACATTCATATTTCAAAATATAACAGCAGTAATCAAAATTTTTTTGAAAAAGTATTACAAAGTTTTACATATAAAGATACTATTAATTTTTTTAATATTTTAGGATTACCCCTTATAACTTTAGAAAATGGTAAAATGTATCCTATGTCTTTACAGGCATCTTCTGTATTAGATATTCTACGCCTATCATTATCTGAAAAGGATATACCTATATATTTAAATACAAAAGTATTAGAAATACAGCAATCTAAAAAAGGATTTAAACTATATACTAACTCAGATGAAACATTTAAATGTACTAAATTGATCATAGCTACCGGCGGTAAATCATATCCTAATACAGGCTCTGATGGTTCTGCATTTAAATTAATCAGAAAGTTAGGTCATAATATAATCAAACCTATCCCTGCACTAGTTCAATTAAAACTTAACTATAAACACTTAAAAGCATTGGCTGGTATTAAATTTGATGGTTTTGCAGAAGTTATTGTAAACAACTCTTCATTAAGAAAAGAATTTGGAGAAATTCTGTTTACAAACTACGGTATATCTGGTCCCCCTATTCTTCAACTTAGCAGAATAGCTTCTTACTATATAGAAAAAGGAGACAATGTAAAATTATCAATTGACCTTATGCCTAAATTAAGCAAAGAAAATTTAGTAGATTTTCTAGAAAATCATTGGGGTATGTTTAATTATAGAAGTGTACATGATTCATTAATTGGAATACTAAATAAAAAATTAATACCTATAATTTTAAAAGAAGCTGGTGTTAATGATATACATAAGCCTTGTCTAGATTTAACTTGGAAAGAAAAAAATAATATATTTTCTTTATTAAAAGAATGGATCTTTGAAGTTATTGGTACAAATAGCTTTAACAATGCACAAGTAACTGCTGGAGGAGTCGATACTACTGAAGTCAATAATATATCTTTAGAATCAAAAATAATGCCTAACTTATATTTTTGTGGAGAAATTTTAGATGTAGATGGTGACTGCGGTGGCTTTAATCTTCAATGGGCATGGAGTTCAGGATTCACTGTAGGTAAACATGTATCTCGATAGTTTTATGTGATTTCACCGTTAAGACTCCCTCCTTTACAGGAGGTGAGTTAAGCGGTTCTACCCCCTACATAAAAACTTCTAAACCTTAAATGAAACAAAAACTTTACTTAAAACTAAAAATCTTCTCTATCTCCATTCTGTCTGAAGTACTGTAAGCTCATTTTCATTTTTATCTTGAATTTTATGTATACAAATAACTTCATTTTCTTTTTCTATAATTTGAGTACGCACTTTTACAACAACTCCATATTCAACTTCCTTTACATATTTAACCTTTACTCTTTTTAATTCATATTTCAATACTATATCTTTTGGTACAGTTTCTATTGCCCATGCTACATATTTTACATTATTGACATGTTTATTAGTATCAATATCACTATACCTTACATTAAATCTTGCTTCTGTATCTATTCTATCTAATTTTTTTATTTTACTTATCTTTAGGCTTTTTTGCTCCACCTTTGATATATTAAAAGCATCATACATAAAATCAGGAATCCTAATAGGTTTTCTTTTTTCAATGTTTATTAAAAGCCATATAGAATCTGCTTCAGCTATTATTTCTCCATTGCTATCTACTATTTCATACTTTCTATAAGCATAAAATTTTTTAAGTCCATAAGCCCAAGTTCTTACTTTTATTTTTTCATTGTATAATGGATATCTATGTATTTTTATATCCCATTTATAGAGTACCCATGCAATCTTTTTTTCTTTGAGAAAATCTAACCCCATATTTATATCTTGAATTTGCTGAATAGCAATATCACTAAAATAATTCATTAAATTTGTAATAAGTACTCTATTTTTATAATCAATTTCATAATAATGGATATTGTAATATTTTTCTGTAACTACACTTAACATACCATACTCTCCCCTCACTAATAGAAGCTATATACATTATAATACCAAATTTAATAAAATATTCATATAAAAATCTTACATATATTCAAAAAGTTTAGTTATTTTTTTAACAAATTTTTAAAAAAGTATTTTTTTTAAATAAAAAAAATGATAAAATACATAATTGATCGGTATTCTTTATAAAGAAACCGAACAATAAAACCATAAAGGATCATAAGAACAAGTTCGTCTTGTATCCTTAAAGGAATAAGAACGGAGGTTAATAGTATGAATATCAATTCTTCAACTAATAGGAATTTATCAAACAGAACGACAAAAACTAGAAAACTTACTACAATAGGGATGCTTTCAGCTATCTCTATAGTACTTGGTTTAACTGGATATGGGTTCATTCCTCTTCCAGGTATCAAAGCTACAATAATGCATGTACCTGTAATTATAGGTGCTATACTAGAAGGGCCTGTAGTAGGTATGACCATAGGTCTTATCTTTGGTATTTTTAGTATATTTCAAAATATGGCTGTACCTTCTTTATTATCATTCGCTTTAATAAATCCTTTAGTATCTGTACTTCCAAGAGTAATAATAGGAATTACTTCTTACTATTGCTATAGAATATTCCCTGGGAAGGAAGAAAATCCTGTAAAAATAGGAGTAGGAGCTTTCATCGGTTCACTAACTAATACTATTGGAGTTTTAGGAATGATTTATGTTTTATATGCAGCTCGTTTTGCACAAGCAAAACATATGGATCCTAGTCTAGTTGGTAAAACAATTTTAGGTATAGCAGCAGGTAACGGTATACCAGAAGCTATAGTAGCAATGTTTATAACTATTCCTGTTGTATTAGCTATTAAAAAGATAAAAAAATAATGTGAAAATTATTATATATAAAATGCTAATAAGCTGTTGACAACATGTATTTGTCAACAGCTTATGTATTAAAAATAAATTCCTAAACATGTATAAAAATCACACAATTTCTTAGTAATATCAAAATAAATATTTGATTCACTTTTTATACACTATTTGTTTAAAGCTTCTACTAACTTGTTTATATCCATTCCATGAACCATAGCTGCCTCTTCAAGTGTTTCAGCTTGAGCAGATGGACATCCTACACATCCCATTCCAAAACTCATTAATATTTCTACTGATTCTGGATATTCTCTAACTATTTTACCTATTGTCATATCCTTTGTTATTTTCATATATATCACCTCTTTTCCTTGCAGTTTTCATTTTATCATAATTTTTTTTACAAATATATACTTTCAAAATTATTTTTGAAAATTTCTATTAAGTTATGTAACTTTATGTTTAAGTATTCATTGAAATTATTTTATATAATAGAAATATTTTATTTTTAAGATTCTTTTAAGCTAACTATAGTATAATTTTCAATATACCAATAATAAAAGGAGCTAACTTAAATGAAACAACAAACAAAAAAATTAAATTTAATTGTTAAAATTTATTTTATACTTTCTATTATCTTTACTTCAATTGCCTTATTCTTTTTTGTATTAGGAGCTTTTATATCAAAAAATACTCTAAATCCTTTCAATATTAGTTTATTTATAGGAATATATGTATTTTCCATAATATCTTCTATAGGAATTTTGTTTTGTAAGAGATGGTCAATATGGACTTATTTACTTATTTCAATCATTGATTTATTTACTAGGATAATAAATCACAATTATATATCTGCATTAATTAAGTTCGTAATTATTATCTTAATTATGTACGGTACAAGAAACATATGGAAAAGCAATTCTAATAAAGAAGATGAAGAATATATTGAGGAAATTTAAAGGTATAGGTTTTTAAACCTATACCTTTTTTAATAATATTTAGTTATATGCTTTATATATTATTTATTATAATTCACTTACTTTTATAGTTTGATCTCTTCTTGGACCAACTGATACTATTGAAACTTTAGTGCCTGTAAATTCTTCTATCTTCTTCAAATATTTTTTTGCATTTTCTGGGAGTTCTTCGTAACTTCTTGCATCTGCAATACTTTCATCCCATCCGTCGAATTCTTCATATACAGGTTTACATTGTGCTAATGATTTAAGACTTGCTGGGAAGTAATCTATTACTTTTCCGTTAAATTTATATCCTACACATACTTTTATCTTATCAAGTCCTGCTAAAGTATCTATTTTTGTTACTGCAAAACTAGTAAGTCCTGATACTCTTGCTGAACTTTTTAATATTACAAGGTCAAGCCATCCACATCTTCTTGCTCTTCCTGTTGTAACTCCATATTCATGACCTTTATCTCTTAACCATTGACCCATTTCATCAAAAAGTTCTGTAGGGAAAGGTCCTTTTCCTACTCTTGTTGTATATGCTTTTGCTATACCTACTGCACTATTGACCATAGTTGGTCCTATTCCTGCACCTGTACAAACTCCACCAGCTATAGTATTTGAAGAAGTTACATATGGATATGTTCCATAATCTATATCAAGTAAAGTACCTTGTGCACCTTCAAACAATACATTTTTTCCATCTTTAATTTCGTCATAAACTTTTACAGATATATCTGTAACAAAAGGTCTTATTCTTTCTGCAAAATCTAAATATTGTTTATATATTTTATCAAAATCAAGAGCTTCTCCACCAAAAACTTTTGTTATTATTTCATTTTTTACTGAAAGAGCAGCTTCTAGTTTTTCTTTAAAAGTATCTTTTTCTAAAATATCACAAACTCTTATTCCGCTTCTTTCCATTTTATCTGTATAACAAGGTCCTATACCTTTACCTGTAGTTCCGATATCATTTTTACCTCTTACTTTTTCTTTCATTCCATCTAATGCTCTATGATATGGCATTATTACTTGAGCTCTATCACTTATTAATAATTTCTCTGGTGTTATTTTTACTCCTAATCCTTCTAGATATTCAATTTCTTCGAATAATGCTTCAGGATTTAAAACTACACCATTTCCTATTATGTTTACTTTATCGTCATATAATATACCTGATGGTATTAAATGTAGCTTATACTGTTTATCTCCTACTTCTACAGTATGTCCTGCATTGTTTCCTCCTTGAAATCTTACAACTACATTAGCATCTTCTGCTAAGTAATCAGTCATTTTTCCTTTTCCTTCATCGCCCCATTGAGCACCTAATACTATAAATGAAGACATTTAAACTCCTCACTTTCCTATTCTCTATTAAGAGATTATTAAAATTTTTCATATACATTATACAATTATACACTTATTTTTTAATAATAAATATACATTTATTTTAAATAAAATTATTTTTATTCTTTACTTACAATATCTCTAGCAACAACAACTCCTGTAGCTGATGCTTGCATAAGTCCTCTTGTTATACCTGCTCCATCACCTATTGTATAAAAATTTTGTATAGGTGTTTCAAAATTATCATTAGTATCAAACTTACTTGAATAGAATTTAACTTCTACTCCATAAAGTAACGTATTTTTACTATATAACCCTGGAGCTATATTATCAAAAGCTTTTAATGCTTCTACTATCGACACTAAATGTCTTTGTGGTAATACAAAGCTCAAGTCTCCAGGAACAGCAGACTTAAGTGTTGGAGTAGTTGTAGATTTCTTAATTCTTGATGCATTAGTTCTTCTTCCTCTTACTAAATCACCAAGTCTTTGAACCATTATTTCATTATCTGCCAACATATTACCAAGCTTTGCAATATATTTACCATATTCTATAGGCTGATCAAACGGTTCAGTAAAAGTAGTTGAAACTAAAACTGCAAAATTAGTGTTTTCAGTTCTAAGTTCTGTTTCAGAGTAACTATGTCCATTTACCACAGCTATTTTCCCATCATCATAATGTTCTTCTGATACAACTCCACCTGGATTCATACAAAATGTTCTAACTTTATTATCAAAAGTATCAGAATAATAAACAAGTTTTGCTTCATATAAATCTTTTGTTAAGTGATCCATTATTGAATTAGGAACTTCTACTCTAACTCCTATATCAACTGCATTATTAGTTACTTTTAAATTTAATTTTTTTGATTCTTTAGAAAGCCACTCTGCACCGCCTCTTCCAGGTGCTGCAATTATATATTTAGCTTTTACTACCTTTTCTTCTTTTTTATTTTTAAGCTTTACTCCTACAATTTTGTTATCTTCAACAATTATGTCTGACGCTTCTGTAAGTTCTTCAAATTCTGTATTAGTATTATCCATTAAATGATAATACATTTTCTTTAAAACTTCATAAGCAAGTTCTGTTCCTAAATGCCTTACAGGACATTCTACAAGTTTTATATTATATTTGCTTGCTTCATATTTTATTTCATCTACTCTTTCGTTATTTAAGCCATGAACTTCCTTATTTGCTCCAAAATCTAGATATATATCATCACAATATTTTATTAACTCTCTTGATTTATCTTCTGAAAAATATTCAAGTAATCTTCCTCCCACTTCTGGACTTAATGAGAGTTTACCATCTGAAAACGCTCCCGCTCCAGACCATCCATATGTTATACCACATGGATTACAGTTTATGCATTTACCAGTTTTTCTTGCGGGACACTTTCTATCTTCTATATTTCTTCCTTTATCTACTATTAAAACATTTAATTTAGAATTTAGTTTTGTAACTTCTAGTGCAGTAAATATTCCAGCTGGACCTGCACCTATAATAATAATATCATAATTATTTTTCAAGCGTATCCCCTCCATGTTTATACTACCAAAGCTATTTTATAGAGTCAATAGTTTTTACGAATAATTTATTTATTTTTTATTAAATAATTCGTATTTATATTATGTCTTAAATTACCTATTTGACTGTTCTTACTCATCTTATATAATATTAAGTATAGCTAAGAAAAAATAGTTATCCAATTATTAAAATTTAATATCGTATTATTCTATATAAATATATAATTTACACTTGGGAATAATATTATTAATCAATGTTAAAGGATGTGAAAAAATGAATATCCCTAATGTCTTAACTCTAATTAGATTTTTCTTAATTCCATTTTTTATACTAGTATTTTTCTCTACTACTAATAATAGTTTACTATATTCAATACTTATATTTTTAACTGCTGGCTTTACAGATATATTAGATGGATATCTTGCAAGAAAATATAACTTAATAACAAAATGGGGAATTGTAATGGATCCTTTAGCTGATAAATTGATGTTAATAACTGTATTGACATGTTTAGTAATAAAAAATTATATACCTTTATGGGTACTTTTAATAATTATTTTTAAAGAATTAGCTATGATAGTTGGTGGAACATTATTATACAACAAAGACATGGTTATTCCTTCAAATACATTTGGAAAACTTTCTACTTTTTTATTTTACATCTCTATCTTTACATTGACTTTTAACGAAATACTTGGAAAGCTATTAATATATATTTCTGTTATAAGTGCATTAATTGCTTTTGTTAATTACCTAGTACTTTATAATAGAAAATTGAAAAATTAACATAAGAACTATTCTTCCCATATATCTTGTGTCAATTTTTCTATTTCTTCTTTTCTCTTTTGTCTCTTCATAATCTATTGTTATAGTACTATCAATATTTAAAACATCACCTTCTTTAGCATCTTGTGGTATTTCATCTTTGCATATATCAATGATATCCCCGTTATCCTTTTCTATTACAACATATTGTCCTTCAAATCTATCTATTACACCTTTCATAGTTTAATAACTCCTTTCTAACATATAAAATTAATAACTTACAATATTTATAATATCATAATTATAGTACTTTTTATTCTTTTATAAACATCTTAAGTTATACTTTTGTCATATTTTCACAGTCTAACATATACTAATATTGATTAAATTATTTTTAGGAGGAATATCGTTGTATTCAGAACCATATATTAGGTATCCTTTAACATCTAATAATTCTTTAGAAAAATCTTTAGAATTAATCAATAATAGTATATCCAATAAAAAAAATGATGAATTATTTTATAATCGGTTAATACACACCACCCCTACAGCAAAAGATTCAACTATTATGCCCAAAACTAGCTTTACAACTGAAGAATCAATGGAAATTGCAAAGCAACTTGGTATTGATTTTACAAAAGAAAAATTTGACTTAGAACAATTTAAAATAGGATTGGATACTGAACTAGAACATGGAAGAAAATATTTTCCTACTAATGTTACAGAAGATAATCCTGTTATTACAGGTAAAATAGCATTAGCACATTTAAGAGAATTTCCTGATTACTATACTAGGCTTACAAAGCTTGAAGAAGAAGCAAATGCATATTGGAATGTAATGAATACAAAAGACTATACACCAGACCAATGGGTAATGTATATTGAACCTTTAGTTAAACGTGCATTAGCAGAATATAACGAAGGAATAAATTTAGAGCATCTATTTCAAGAATTTATTTTGTCAGGAGTTTTAGTAGGATTAGGTAAAAAACCTCAAGAAGCCATAGAACAAGTAGAACAATGGGAAAAAACAGGGCAATCCCAACTATTGAAACAAAGTAAAATGAAAAATAATTAAAACTTGTGTCATTATAGATGAACATATATTTTACTAAACTCACTCTAAAATATCTATTTTCAAAACTTAGAAAAGACTCAGCCTAAAATTAGACTGAGTCTTTTTGTATAAACATTTAATTTTATATTTTTTTCCCAACAAATTCATCAAAATCTGGGAATCTTTTTTTAGCTAAATCAATCCCTTTATCTATTGACAGACAATGTGAAATAACTTGAAAAGGTATGACTAATTCTAATGCACTAAAATATTTATTTCCTACACAAGGTAATTTTATATCTCCTTCTTTTCCAACTAAATAAGAACAACTTATCTTTGTTTTTAAATATTTATCTAATATTTGAGATTTTGTTTTTGATTCATCTTCTGATTCAATAATAAACATACATGCTTCATCTGACAAAGCATTTTGAGGCCCATGCATATATTCTTCTAATTCATAATTATTAGTAACACATTTAACTGTTTCAACTATCTTCAAACTTCCTTCAATTGCAGTTCCTAAATTTGGTCCAGTTCCAATAATAAATATATTATTTCTGGAAATCAACGCCTGCTTATTATCCTCATACCATTTTTTAGATATATCAATTAACTTATCAAAATTATTAGATATTTCTTCTAAATTTTCAACATATTCTTTATAATCCTTATCACTTATTTTACCTTGTGTTAAACCTAATTCTAAAGCTAATAAGTACAAATCTATTAAAGTTGAACTATATCCTTTTGTTCTATAAATAACTTTTTCTTCACCACAACTCATATCTAATGATACATCGCTTAATTTAGAAATAGAACTATTTAAATCTGATGTTATTGAAAAATTTATTAAATTCATTTCCTTAACTTTTGATAATGCTTCATATGTTAATCGACTTTGTCCAGTTTGTGATATAGCAATATATAGAGCATTTTTATTAAGTATATTTTCATAATTCTTAAATAAATTTGGAAATTCACATCTTACTTTTACATTTAAAACTTTCTCTATAAAATATTTTGCTGTAACTGCTGCATTATTAGATGTTCCAGAGCCTATAAATACAATTTCATCAAATGATTTTTCTGATATTTTTTCAACTAATGGTTTAAATATTTTCTTTCTTTCTGAAATAATATATTTTAATACCTCTGGTGTTTCTTTAACATAATCATACATATTCATATTTAGTCTCTCCTTCATAATATGCCATTTCTACAATATGCCTATAAATTTTCCTATAATACCGAAAATTAATATAGCTACTAATACAACATTAACTTTCCTTCCTTTTTCAAGTTGTTTATAACAACAAAATGTTAAAGCTAAAGGCAATGCTCCTGGTAGTATTTGGTTTAATATATCTTGCAATTTTACAGTTGCACCACCTAAATTAACTACAAATGGTGTTGTAAAATTAACCATTGAAACTGTCATAGCTCCTACGACCATTAAACCAACTATTGTTGCTGATTTAGAAATCTTATTCATAGTTCCACTTTCATATGCATTTTCTAAAAATTTAGCTCCTAAATTAAACCCTAAAAATGTACCAAAATAACGAACAATAATATGTGGTATGTTAAACAATAATAAAAACATAAGTGGTGCTAAAGCACTTCCTTGTTGTGCTAATTGAACACCAATACCAGCTGCAATGATTCTAAATGTTCCCCAAAAGAAAGAATCTCCTACCCCAGCCATAGGTCCCATTAAACCAACTTTAACTGCATTAATTGAAGACGTATCAACATTACCTTTTTCAGCATTTTGCTTCTCCATAGATGCTGCCATTCCCATTATAAACGAAGAAACATGAGGTGTTGTATTAAATAATGCCATATGCCTTTTTAATGCTTCAGCTTTTTCTTCTTTATTTTTATAATATTTATTTATAACCGGAATCATAGAATATGCAAAACCAAGTGCCTGCATCTTTTCATAGTTGAAAGAACATTCTAAAGTAAATGAACGTCTAAAAACTTTTTTCAATAATTTTTTATCCTCTGGTGAAATATTCGTATTATTAGTCATCAAAAAGCACCTCCTCTTCACTTTTTTCAACAACATTTTTATCTTTTGAATCCGTTAGAAATACTAATATTATAGAAACAATAATTCCAAATAATGCTACTCCCATAATTGGTAATTTCAAATATGCTGCTAAAACAAATCCAAAGAAATAAAATACAGCTAACTTCTTTGAAATCATCATTTTAATAAGTAATGCAAATCCTACTGCTGGTAATAATCCTGCTGATGCTTTCATTCCTGTTAAAATAACTTTCGGAATACTATTTACAAACATCTTCATAGCATCTGCACCAATTAATATAGAAACAAATGCAATAGTACCCATTGTTATTAACATTATTGCATATGAAATCCAATGTATTCGCTCCATGCCTTTGGTATCTCCAGCTTCAGCATAAGCTATTGCCTTAGGCATAAAACTTGCTCTAAGAATATTAATTCCTATTTTTGCTGCTTGTGATAACATAGCTATAGGTAATGCTAATGCCAATGCTATCTCTGGACCACTTTTTGTCATAATAGCGAATGCTGTACCCAATACACTACCTGTTACTGTATCTGGTGGTGTAGCTGCACCTATTGTAACAACTCCCATAAACACCAATTCTAATGTAGCTCCAATCATAATACCTGTTTGTAAATCACCTAATACTAATCCTACTAATGGTGCTAAAACTATAGGTCTGTTTATCATTATTCCTCCAAAGAAATAATCACAATACCCAAATATATTAATTAAACCAATTAAAAAAGCTTCGAGCATGATTTCTCCTCCTTTATTTTAATAATTCACAAATACACTTTTTACTTTCTGTTGGAACTTGACGTATTTCTACCTCTATTCCCATTTCAATAAGTTTGTTAAATCTTTGAATATCTTCATCATTAATAAATACAGCTCTCGTTAACATTTGTTTTCCTTCTTCTTTTCTTATTCCTCCAACATTAATATGTTGAATCGTTTTCGTTTTTTGTGAAAGTCTTAAAGCATCTTTAGTATTTTTTACAACAACAAATATTGACATATCTTGAGTTTTAGGATGTTCTAATAACTTTACTGCATCATCAATTGATTTTATAGCTAACTTTACTTCTGGTGGTGCTGCCATTTTAATACTCATTTTTATTAATGGATCTTTTACTACTTCATCATTTACAACAACAATAGCATCTACTCCCAAAGATTTAGTCCACGCAAATGCAACTTGTCCATGTAAAAGACGATCATCAATTCTTAACAATTTAACCATTCTTCTTTACCCCCTTCCTCATAATTTTGTTTAACCAAATCATTTGTAAAAACAATACTTTTTTTAGATTTTTCTAATACCTCTCTTATTCCCTCTTGTATTGAACTTGTTTCACTAATTAAAAACAATTCCAAAACCATAGATAAATTCATACCAGAAACAATATACACTCTTTCACACTTAATAAGTTGTGATAATGCAGTATAAACACTTCCTCCTACAATATCTGTGATAATTATATAATCTCTATTAGGATCTTGTGCTATCATTTCTTTTATATCTTCAGCAAAATTCTGAGGATGTTCTCCTGGTTTTAAGCAAAAAACTTTTACATTTTCCTGTTTTCCAATAATCATTTCAGCAGAACTTAAAATACCTTCTGCTAATTTTCCATGCGATGCTAAAATATAAGTTCTCATGTCTATTCTCTCCTCGTTATATTAATTTTTTCTTTATGTCTTTATATACAGCAAAAAGCGTGCCAAAATATCTGTCGATACTCTAACACGCTTTTTTCTAAAAGATTAATCCTTAAATATCACATTCATTAGAAATAATATCATAAATATATCCAATTTCCGTTTCTGGGATTTCGACACTATATACTTTTTCTATGACACTAAAACTATCTTTTACTTTTTCTATAAATGTTTTATGTTTAATTTTAAAATTATCAATATCAGAATATGTCTTTATAGGATTTTTCATAATTAACCTTTCAATTAAACAGCTCAAATGAATATACAATCCTATAATGCTTTTATTATTTAATCTCTTTTCTAAAATAACTTGTAATTTATTTAATGCTTCTTCAATATAATCAAGAATTTTATCTGCATTAAGAATGGTTAAATGATTTAAAACATTTTGAAGTGAAAAGTTCTTTACTATATTTTTGTTTAACATCTCTAATTCTTCTTCACTCAAATATTTTATTAACACTTGTTTTAATTGTTCAATTCCTTTTCCAGAAATAATATCTTCAATTCCTACAAACGAGATACCTTCCATATTAGGATTTATAGTTCCTATAATAAGTTCAATATTATATTTATCAAAAAGTTCTTGCTTTTTATCTTTATCTAATAACTTTTTATAGTCATATGCTATTATTTGCAAATCAACTTTTGATGGAATACTAGTCTTTAATAACTCTGAAAATTTTTCTGCAGTACCTATTCCAGTTGCACAAACCGTTAATATTGTATTATTTTTATCCTTAGGATAAATAATTTTATAAGATGAATATATGTTTTTGCTGGCTTTGTTTAAAATATTCTCTATACTTTCTTCTTGTATTATTTGAAATCCAATATCTAGTGCTAATTTTGTAGTAATATTATTAATAATTCCAATAGTTCTATCTTCAAATATTTCAAGTCCTTTATAAATATCTTCCAAAGAACCCATATCAACTAATAAAATAACTTCTTTAAAAGTATGCATTCTATTTAAGTATCTTTTTAATCTAAAAAGAATTGTTTCTGTTGAAACATCAAGAGGCATATCAATAGCTTCAAATACATACTGTCCAATTAGTTTGTTAGTAGCATCTGCAATACTACTTGCTGTAGAATATCCATGGCTTAAAACCACCCCTAATGTCTTATTTACATTAATATTTTTGGTAACAGACTTAATATTTAAAATAAATATTATCAAATCTACAGTATCAAATTCTACATCAATATTTTTTTTAATTAAATCTACTAACTCCATTGTAATCATATATTCTTTTTGAAAATTAATCTGTAGAAAATTAACTATTCTCGTTATATCTTTTCTCTTAAAGTAATTTTCAATATTTAAATAAAATCTGATATTATCATATTCTAGTATATATTCTGATAATGCTATAATCATATTATTATAAATTTGAATTCCATACTTATTTTCTAACATATTGAAAATATTATTTAACACATGATTAATAATTTCAAATTTAGCATTCAAACTTTTATCCTTATTTCTAAAAATAAGATAATCATAATATTCATCAATATATCCCAAGCTTTTATTAACAAAAATTGTTAAATCAATTTTTTCTTGATCAAAATTATTAAAACATATAATAATTTTTTTATATAACTCCCTCAATCTATCACATCTCGTTTTATCAAATTGTATAGATTTTTTTTGATTAATTATAATTATTTCCTGTTCGTTTCTAAATGAATTAAATTCCAAATTTTGTGAATATATACTTGAAAATAATTCATTAGGTAAATGATTCATATGTATTGATAAAACATCACAATCCTTTTCTTGATGCATATATGCATTTGCACAAGTATGTTTTACACAATTTTTTAACTCCCCTACATTTCCAGTAAAACCAACACTTAACATTATGTTGAAAGCCTGATTACTAATCGCAATATTCTTTTTTATTAGTTTTGATTCTTCTAGTAAAAAAGAATAAATCATCTGTTTTCTCTCTTGTTGTGAGCGCTCTTTTAAAGAAGGAATTTGAACCGTTATAGGTATTCTTCTCAAAAACGTTTTCAACAAAACTTTCTCTAAATTTTCAGTAGTTGCAAAAATAAATCTAACATTAGAATTATACCATTTAGAATTGTCTCCAAATCTTCTATATTTACCCTTATCCATAAAAAGAAATAATTTTTCTTGCCCTTTAGCACTTAAACAATGTACCTCATCTAAAAATAAAAAGCCTCCATTAGCTTTTTCAATTAACCCTATCTTATTTGAATCTGCACCTGTAAAAGCACCTTTTACATGACCAAATAAATTTGATGTTAATAATTCTGGATTATCTGCAAATTCAGCACAATTTAAAACAATAAAAGGACTTTCTTTTTCAATAATATTATTATCAATTGCATATTCATACATAAGTTGTGCTAAAAAACTCTTACCAGAACCTGAAGGACCATTTAACAATACCGGTAATCCATCTGCAGGATAATTAACTGCTGCTTTTAACTGCTCAATTGCATAATGCAAACTTTCTTGAAATCCAATTGCTTTTTCAAAATTCACTAATTTTTTTTCCTGCTTTATAAAATTTTGTTTTAATTCTTCTAAACTTTCATATACCTTTGATTCTAACCAAATATTATACTTATGTTCTAAACTCTTTTTATGAAAAAAATAAACTGGTCTTGTTTGAACTTTTATAAGTTTTTCTTTTTGAACAAACTCATTTAAATATTGACTAATTGTATTTCTACTTAAATTAAATTTTTCACTTATATATTTTGCTGTAAAAATCTCATATTCCTCTGGATGAAATTCTAATTTTTGAGTTACTTCATTTATATAATTTAAGATTTCTTCCTTTTTCATTTTTTCCTCCTTTGTTAATTGTATTCTATTATATGTATATGGAGATTACTCTATTATTTTAATATGATTTGATGAAACTTATAAGATATGTGAATTATTTTAATAAATTACGTAAAATCCAACCTATTATTAGCTTATATATCTTTTCTTTAAAATATCAAAATACAGTACTATTTTGTCATATTCTATTTCATTTTACCATAAAACTATAAAAAACTCAGGCTGAACTAACCCGAGTAGTTATTCATATTATTCATCAAAGACTTTTTTAATTCCTAGCATACAACAATAACACAGACTATGCAATTCTTTAGATATTCTTTAAAATTTTTTCTAATAAAAAAACATACATAAATTTTATTTACATAAAACTATGTATGTTTTTAACAAATATTTAAATTTATACTACCCTTATTTATTTTCTTCTTTTAAAATTCTCTTTCTATTGAATAACATAAATACTCCAGTTAATAATGATATTATTAACGCTCCAATGTATTTAAACTTCAATAACATAACTAATAACCATGGCAATGGACTTGCCGCATAATCTAGACTTGAAACTAATGTTGAACTTTTTGGTATACTAAATTTAACTACTTTAGCTGCATGTGTAAATAATGGAGCTAAATTTGTTGCAATTAACATTCCACAAATTATTATTACTAACCCTACTATAAATGTCCTAAAAACATCACCTTTTGTTACAGGAACAATTAATACAAACATAAATGGAAGTCCTGCTAAACTTGCAAAAGGTAAAAACCCATTTCCAGGTACTATTACAGAAAGTAACAATGTAATTGGAACAAGAATTAAAGAAACCACTAGTGTTGTTGGATGACCTATACTAACTGCAGAATCTAAACCTATGTATAATTTACCATGATTTTTAAATTTCTTTTCAATTAGATTTTGAGTAGCTTCTGATACCGGCATAAGCCCTTCCATAAGTAAAGCGGCCATTTTAGGTATTAAAACAAGTACTGCACCCATTGTAATAGCTAATGTTAAAATACCTTTAAGATCATATTTTGCTATTATTCCAAGTCCTGCACCAACCATAGTTCCAAGAAAAACAGGTTCTCCAAATACTCCAAATTTTTTCTGAAGTGATTCAGCATTTATTTTTACTTTATTAATTCCTGGTATAAAATCCAATAATTTATTTATTATAATTGCTATTGGCACAAAAGAAGCTGAAAAACCATGGGGGATAGACACACCTTCAAGACCTAATTGCTCTTCAACACCTTTGGCTGTTAAGTCACCTATAATCATAATTACAATCATATTAATAATTGCAGCAAACATTCCCCAACCTAAGCTGTTTGTAAGAACTGCTACTATTGAACCAGTAAAAGCAAAATGCCAATAATTCCATATATCTATATTTACAGTTTGAGTAGTTTTAGTTAATAACATAAATACATTTATAGCAAGACCTATTGGTATAATTAATGCACCAACTTTTGACCCAAAGGCTATTGCAGCCGCTGCAGGCCATCCTACATCAATTACATTTAAATGAAGTCCAAAGTTTTTAACCATTTGTTGTGCTGCAGGTCCTAAATTGTCAGTCAAAAGACCTATTACTAAGCTTAATCCTATGAAACCAATACCTACAAGAAGTCCTGATTTTAGTGCTTTACCAAATTTTACACCTAAAAATAAAGCAAATATTGTAAATATTATAGGCATCATAACACTTGGTCCTAAAGCAACGATGTAATTTAATACTTCCATTTGAAATCCTCCTCTTATGTTTTTCTTAAATTATATGTTACTAATAATTTCCTCTATTGTTTTTTCATCACCATTTAATATAGCATTCATTTTTTCTTCATTTGACATAGTGCCAATTAAATCAGATAAGAATGTAGCTTGATGATTTCTTTCATTAAGAGCTATCATACAAATAAAATTAATTTTTACTTCTTTATTTTTATCTTCCATATTTTTAAATATTACGGGTTCTTTTAAAGTTGCTATGGCTAAAGCTGATTTATTGATATATTCAGCATCAGCATGTGGAATAGCTACCCCATATTTAATAAAGTCTAAACCAGTAGGAAATACTTTTTCTCTTTTTACTAATGCATCAAAGTATGACGATTTTACATAACCTTTTTCTAATAGCTTGTCCGATAAAAACTTTAATGCTGAAATATCTGAATCGAAACATTGATTTGAAAAAATTAATTCTTTATGTATTGGAATTTTCATTCTTTACACTTCCTTTTGTCCATTAATTTAAGCCAAGAGTTTCAATAACTTTATCGATAGTTTTATTCATTCCTATTCCTGTAATAAATGAAAGACCTTTTATTACTGGTACTCCAACATCTTGTGAAAAATTTGTTGTAGTAATAACTAAATCATAGTCTGTTGCTTTGTTAGCAAGTTCAACCACAGTACATTGTGATAATGTTACTTTACTTACTAATCCTCTTTCTTCTAGAGCATTTTTTAACTTTTGTAGAGCAACCGTTGAAGTTGCAATTCCTGCACCACATGCTATTAATACTTTTTTCATTTTTATCTCCTCCTAAAATATTTAAAAGTTTACATTTAATATAGAATATTTTTTAATAACTTTAATTACATCTTCTTTATTATTAGAATCAATAATTTTTTGTACGTCACTTTTACTCTTTACAAGTTCCATAAGTTGTGACAAAGCTTTAATATGGCTTTCCTTATCTACAGCAGCTAAAGTTATTACAAGTTTAACTTTCTTTTTAAAATCATCTCCGAAGTCTACTCCTTGTTTTAGTGTAACAAGGCTCATTGATAATTTTAAAGCTCCTTCATCAGGTTTCCCATGTGAAAGTACAACTCCAGGTGCTATAACCATGTAAGGCCCCAATTCTTCTATAGATTTTACTATTGCTTTCCCATAAGTACTTCTTACAGATTTATTTTTAACAAGCACATTTGAACCTAACATTATAGCTTCTTTCCAATCTCTACACTCTTCTTTTAATAGTAAACTATTGTACTTTAATAAATCCTGCAATCTTATTTTTTCTTCTCCTACAATTGATTCTTCATCTTCTAAAAGAATCTTCATAAATTCATATTGGAGCAAATATGAATCTTTTATTTCACATTGCTTTGATACTGCATTCATCAATAAATTTACTTTTTTAGTATATTGACTAGCATTCATAATGTTCATATTTACATTTAAATATTTACCTAATTTATCATAGTCATATTTTGTTAATAAAGCATTTATTTTTATATATTTTTCAATAGGAAATTCAGGAATATCTATTGTAGAAATTATGTAATCATAACAATTAGAATCTATTTTTAATATTGCTCTTGTAGATACTGTATTAACAATTTCAATATTAAAAGCCTTTTTAATTTGAACTGCTAACATTTTTGCAGTACCTATACCAGTACTACAAACAATTATTACTCTTGGTACTAAATTTTTATGCGATTGTATATTTTCTATTGCAGCTTCAAAATGAAGAGCAATATATGATATTTCTTGATCATTTATATTTTTGCCAATATATTCACTTAAATGTCTTGCTGCATATTTTGTATTTAAGAATAATTGTTTATATTTTTGTACAATATCATCAAACATAGGATTTTCTAAATTCAAGTTAAATTTTATTCTATATACTGCTGGTCTTAAATGAATAAGTAATCCATCAATTAATTGATTTTTATTTTTTCCAAATTTAAAATTGTAAATTAATTCCATTTCATTAGTCATTTTTTCAGCAATTTCGCGAAGAATAAATAAATCATTTTGATTTAAAACTTGATAATCTTTTGTGAATTTTGCACCTAAAAATCTTAAAGTTATATATCCAATTTCTTCTGCTGGAACATTGATTTTGTAATGTTTTTCTATTTTCACTACAATTTTCTTTGCTATTGAAAATTCTTTTGTATGATATATACTTTCAATATCCACTTCTGGAAGATATATTTTTTTACAAAGTTGAATTCTTTTTATCATTATAGCTATATGAGTAATTAAATTTCCATACGCTTCATCATTAAATTCCCTTTTGAGACTATGCTCTATTTCCACTATTATATTGTTTATAAATTCAATATCTATATTAGAAAAAAGAGTTTCAAATTGAAAATTATTTATCTTTGATAATGTTTCATTTCTCTTTATATAACTGAATATATCTTTTAAAGATACAGTTTGAGAAATTAAAGAATTAAGAACAGTCCTTTTATCTTTCTCTTCACCAGTTATATACAAACCAACTCTAGGTTTTTTTATTAATGAAAGTTTTTTATCTTTTAGATACTGTTCTACTAACAATAAATCTTTAAGTAATGTATTTTTAGATATATAAAATTTTGTTTGGAAATATCCAAGATTAATAGGTTTTTCTGCTTCTAATAATTTTGTTATTATTATCTTAAATTTTTCTTCCTTAGAATAAATATATTTATACGGTGTATACTCACCTTTAAATTTTTTAACAAAATTTTTTAACTTATCGTCTTTTTTTATTATTCTTACACCTTTTATATGTTGTCTATCTAAATAGTCAAATCCATTAGCTAAAAGAAATTTTTCAACTTTTTCTAAATTATATCTTATTGTTCTATTAGTTACTTTGTATTTACTAGCAAATTGGGAAACCTTTACATAAGAACGGGCATTAACCAATTCTATCAATAATGCAGTTGAAAGTTTATTTAGATTCATTTTTTTCCTCCTTAGTATTAGTATAATATTTATTTGTCTTTATCGAAATGGATTGAGCATCTATAATTTGTCAACTTATTGAGGAAATATTGAACTATTAAATCAAATTTTAATGGTAAAGATACACATTCAAAAGTTATAAAGAATTAAATTTAAATAAAAAAATTTCTTTTATTAAAAAGACTCAGACTAAAAATAGTCTGAGTCTTTCTAAATAAACATTTTATACCCTTTTGGTGCTCCCGAGGTGATTCGAACACCCGACCTACTGATTACGAATCAGTTGCTCTACCAACTGAGCCACAGGAGCATTTATTTTTCTAGAATATTTTATCATATAAAGTAATTTTTTTCAACAAACCTTGTGGTAAATTTTTCATTGTATTTTGGCTATTTTTTAATTAATATAGCTGCAAAAATAACTAAAACCATACCTAATATTTGAATAGGTGAAATAGATTCTTTTAAAAATATAAATGATAATAATACTGCACTAGGTATTTCTAAGTTTCCTAAAACTGAGACCTTCAATGAACCTATATATCTTATTGCAGAATATAATAAAGTAAGAGGTATAACTTCGCAAACAACTGCTAAGATAAATATATAAAATAAACTTTCAAAGCTAAAATTAGTTTTAAATAGAAAAACTGGTGGATTATATATCAGTATTGTTATAAGTGCAAATAACGTAGAATATGCATTTATGATTAATGGTGGAATATCTTCTAATTTTGATTCTGTATAGATGTTCATAAAAGCATAAAACACTGCACATAAAATACCAAAAATTATACCTATCATAGAATATTGTATTTTTCCATGAAAAAAATCCAAAGTACACATACATCCAATAAATGCTAAAACAACTGCTAATATTTTTTTAGAGCTAATCTTCTCCTTTTTAAATACACATGAATATATAAATACCATTATTGGATAAGTATAAAGCAATATTGTAACTAAGGACACTGGCAGATACTCAAAAGCTTTATAATAAAAAATCGACATAAATGTATTTCCCACTATCCCCAATATAGCTAAGTTAAATAATTTATTCTTACTTATTTTTAGTTCTTTTTTATTTCTAATTAATATTACAATAAACATCAATATTACAGCTAATATATATTGAACTGTTAATATACTTATGGAATCTAAACCTGTTCCATATCCTAATTTTATAAATAATCCTGCACTTCCAAATAGAATTGGAGCTATTATAGCATATATATACCCTTTTTTTATTATAATCCCCTCCATATTATGTCAATAGCAAATACTTCTGTTTAATATTATAAAAAATTAGCACGCCTTTACAGCATACTAATAAAATCAAAAATTAAATTTATGTATTATAAATTGCAACCTCTTCCTCTACCCCTTCTACATCTGTGACAAATACCACTTTCATCTATACTGCAGTCACATTTTACTTCTGCTTCTGATCCACATTTAGGACAAACAACTTTTTCATTATTTACATTTTCAAAACTTTCATCCCATACATATCCGCAGTCTTTACATACCATTTTACATATATTTAGAGTATAATTTCCACCTTCAATTTTTAATACTTTTCCATTTACAATACTATCTGCTACCTTTCCTTTGGCAGAACTATATATTCTCTGAAAAGTTGATCGGGCAATCCCCATAAGTTGTGCACATTTTATTTGATCATATCCTTCTAAATCCATAAGTCTTAAACTCTCTAATTCTTCTACTTCCATATTTATTACTTCTCTATTTGAATTGCCACACTGCAGTGGACCAAAAACATTATTTGTTGGTACATATCCAACTTTTCTCCATTTTCGTGGTCTTGGCATATACTAACCTCCTAATTCTAGTTTAAGCTTATTTGCAATAAAAAGCAGCAAAGCTGCTTTTTATTATTTTTATTGTTTTATAATGAAATTATTCAATTCTATTCTTGATGTACAACATCTAGTCTTGCAAATTTACTATATTGTCCTAACCAAGCTAATTTAATTGTACCTGTAGGACCATTTCTTTGTTTTGCAATTATACATTCTGCCACATTTTTATCTTCAGTTTCTTTATTGTAATACTCATCCCTATATAAAAACATAACAACGTCAGCATCCTGTTCAATAGAACCAGATTCTCTAAGATCAGAAAGCATTGGTCTATGATCTGCTCTTTGTTCTGGTGCACGAGATAACTGTGAAAGTGCTACAACAGGGCACTGCATTTCTTTAGCTAATGCCTTTATAGATCTTGATATTTCAGATACTTCTTGCTGTCTACTCTCTGATCCACTACTTCCACTCATTAACTGTAAATAATCTATAACTATTAAATCTATTCCATGTTCAATTTTTAATCTTCTACATTTTGATCTCATTTCCATAACTGAAGTTCCTGCTGTATCATCTATATATATTTTAGCAGCAGCTAACGGTCCAGAAGCTCTAGCTATGTTTTCCCAATCCTTGTCCTCTAATTCGCCTGTTCTAAGTTTCAACATATCAACATTTGCTTCTGAACATAAAAGTTTATATGCGAGTTGTTCCTTTGACATTTCCAGAGAAAAAACGGCTACACTTTTTGCACCTCTAAGTGCTGCATACTGAGCAATATTCAATGCAAATGTTGTTTTACCCATTGATGGTCTTGCTGCAATTAATATCATATCACCCTTTTGAAAACCAGAAGTTTTAGAATCCAATTCTGGAAATCCTGTTGGTACACCAGTTATTTCTCCCTTATTGTTGAAGAGTCTTTCTATTTCTAAAAATCCCCTCTCCAAAACTTTATTCATGGGTTCGAAATCACTTACAGTTCTTTTTTCTGCTATATTAAAAATTCTCTTCTCAGCTAAATCTAAAACACCTTCAACACTATCTTGATTTGTATAACTTTGTTCTATTACTTCAGTTGATGATCTTATTAATTTTCTTAATATAGATTTATCCTTTACAATTTTTATATGTGAATTTAAATTAGCAGTAGTAGGTACTGTATTACTTATCTCCGTAATATACGTTATACCTCCTACTTTTTCTAACTTATTACTAGCTCTTAAATATTCAATTAATGTTATCATATCTACTGGTGTATCTTTTTCAAATAACTCTACTATAGCATTAAATAAAGTTTTATGAAATTCTTTATAAAAATCTTCACTAGATAATGTTTCTGCTGCTTCTGCTATAGCAGATCTATCAATGAGCATAGAACCTATAACAGCTTGTTCTGCTTCTATATTGTTTGGCAAACTTCTAAGAGGCATTTCCATATATCATTCTCTCCTAAAAAACTATTTTTAATAATTCTTCAATGTCTTCTACTGTCTTAACCTCTATGTCTTTTAATCCCTGTGGTATTTCATTTATATTATCTTTTGGTATAACAACTGTTTTAATTTCTTTTCTTCTTGCTCCATAAACTTTTTCAAAAATTCCCCCAACAGGTTTTAATTTACCTCTAAGAGATATTTCTCCTGTTACCGCTACATCTTGCGCTATTGGTTTTTTTAATAATGCACTTATTATACATACTGTTATAGCTGCACCCGCTGAAGGTCCATCTATCTTACCACCGCCAATAACATTTACATGTATATCATAATTATTTATATCCTTATCTGTTATTTTTCTTATTACAGATGCAGCATTAAAAACTGAATCCTTTGCCATTGAACCTGCAGTATCATTAAATCTTAATGTACCTTTTCCTTTTTCTTTAGCTTCAAATACTGCTGCTTCAATTTCTATAACTGAACCAATATATCCTGCTACTCCAAGTCCATTAATATGTCCAATTTCAGCTTTATTTAAATCACTCTTTTTTTCATATGGAATTAATCTACTTATAGAAATAATATCTTCTACATCCTTTAACGTTATTTTTACTCTATCTTGTTGTAATTCGTTACTATAAAGTACATATCCATAAACATCAGACAATATATTTACAGCTTTTCTGCCTTCTATAGTATATCTGCTTATTAACTCGGCTACTCCATGCTGTAAATCTATATCTAATTTTTCTGCTGCATTTAAAACTATTCTCTCAATATCCTTTGAAGATAGTGGTTCGAAATACACTTCCACACACCTTGATCTTAAAGCAGGATTTATTTCACTAGGTTCTCTAGTTGTAGCACCTATTAAAATAAAATCTGCTGGAGCGCCTTCTTCAAAAAGATATTTTATATATTTAGGAGTCTCTTCATCATCTGGATCATAGTAAGAAGATGAAAATTCTACCCTTTTATCTTCTAATACTTTAAGAAGCTTGTTTTGAAGTATATTGTCAAGCTCACCTATTTCATCTATAAAAAGTACTCCTCCATGTGCTTCAGTAACAAGACCTGGTTTTGGTTCTGGAATACCTGTTTCAGCTAAATCCCTTTTACTTCCTTGATATATAGGATCATGTACAGAACCTAAAAGAGGATTTGTTATTTCCCTTGGATCCCATCTTAATGTAGTTCCATCAACTTCAACAAATTTTGATTCTACCTCAAATGGAGTATATTTAAGTTTTTTTGCTTCTTGAAGGGCTAACCTTGCTGCTGATGTTTTTCCAACTCCAGGAGGACCATATAAAATTACATGTTGAGGATATGGTGATGCTATTTTAGACATTAATGATTTAATAGCTCTTTCTTGTCCAATTATTTCTGAGAATTTTTCAGGACGAAGAATAGTTTGAATATTTCTTGAAGTCTTTCTATCATCTAATTTTTTTAATTTTTCATATTTTTTTATTGTCTTAGTATTTTCAGGTCCTTTTTTCTTCTTGATAATACTAAGTCTCATATCATCCATAAACTTATCTTGTTTTTGAATTAATAGGCTCTCAATTTCTTTTTCAATTTGATTTTGAACATATCTTTTAGCTAAAACCTCAGCTATTACATTATCAGTTTTTTCCAAAACTTCATTAATATTATTGTCATTAGGTACTATATCTATACCCTTACCATCTGTAACTATTTTATTTATTGCATATATTTTCTCACAACAGTTATTACTTTTCATATATTTTTCAAGCCTATGTCTAACTGTTCTTGTCCTTATAGTTTTTTTATCAAAAGAATTATTTACAATATCATATAAGACCTCAATATGTTCTTCGATGGGCATACCTTTAAATATATTTGTTTTATCATTAAATTCTTTTCTCAATTTGTATCCACTTCTAAAATAGAAGTGTTATCCCCCTTTCAAGTAACAACCTAACTACTTAGATAAAATTGCAACTTTAATTTTTGTAGATATTTCTGGATAAATCTTAACTTCTACGTCATATGTTCCTAACTGTTTTATTGTATCTGTAACAACTTTTTTCTTGTCTACATCTATTTTATATTGTTTTTTTAATGCTGATGATATATCTTTGCTTGTTATAGCTCCAAATAATCTTCCATTATCTCCACATTTAGTAAATATTTTCACTTCTTTACCTTTTAGTTCAGAAGCTAATTTTTGTGCTTTTTCTGTTTCTTGTAGCTTTTTCTTTCTTTCAGCTGCTTTCTTTTGATTTAATTGTTTTATATTACCTTGTGTTGCTTCTTGTGCAAGATTTCTTGGAAATAAATAGTTTCTTGCATATCCATCTGATGCGTTTGCTACCTCTCCTTTTTTTCCTAATCCTTTGACATCCTTCAATAATATAACTTTCATTATTTCTCACTCTCCTTTAGATAATTGTTTATTCCACTTTGTAATCTTTGTAATGCTTCCTCAATACTAATATCACTAAGTTTAGCTCCAGCCATAGTCATATGACCGCCTCCCCCTAGTTTCTCTAGTATTACTTGAACATTTATATCACCTAATGATCTGCCACTTATAAAAATGTTATTATCTATTTGAACTAAAACAAAAGATACTTGTATTCCTGTTATATTTAAAAGTTCATCTGCTGCTTGTGCAGCAATTATAGTATCCTTAATATTTTGGGGACAAACTGCTATTGCTATTTTATTCTCAACTTTAGCAGATTTTATTATTTCTAATTTTTTAACATATTCATCTAAATCATGTGAAAATATTTTTTTTATGTCTATTGTGTCAGCACCTAATTTTCTTAAAAAAGCTGCTGCCTCAAAAGTTCTAACCCCTGTTTTAAAATAAAAGTTTTTAGTATCTACACATATACCTGCTAAAAGTGCTGCTGCTTCTACAGATTTTAGTTTAGGCTTATCTACCATATATTGAATCATTTCTGTTACTAATTCACAAGTAGATGATGCATATGGTTCAACATAACTTAAAATATTTTTATCTATAAAGTTAGTACCTTTTCTATGATGGTCTATTATTACCACTCTGCTGCATCTTTCAACTATATCAATATTTTGAACATAATTAGATCCATGGACATCTACAAGTATAAGTAATGTGTTATCATCTACAATTTTCTTTGCATTTTCTGAACTTATAAATGTACTATTATATTCGGTATTTTCTTGGAGTTTTTTAATCATACTTTCTATACCATTATTTGTTTTATCTAATACAATATAGCACTCTTTTTCTAAAAGTCTGATTGTACTATTTATTCCTACTGCAGCTCCTAAACAATCTATATCAGGATTTATATGACCCATTATGAGTATATTACTACTTTCATTTATAAGTTCAACCAATGCGTGTGCTATAACTCTTGCTCTTACTTTTGTTCTCTTTTCAACCTCTTTTGTCTTCCCACCATAAAAAGACAATTTATCTTTGTTTTTTACTACTACTTGATCCCCACCCCTACCTAATGCCAATTCGATAGCTGACATGGAAAGTTTATAATTGTTAAGGGGGGTATCTCCATTTCTTCCTACTCCTATACTTAAAGTTGCTGATAATTTATTGCCAATATTTAAATCTCTTATATCATCTAGTATATCAAATTTTTTGTCCATTTCTTCTTCAATATATTTATCTTGAATAGTTAAAATATATTTATTGTTTGAATATTTTTTTATCATGGCTTGTAACCCTTGAGCATAACTATTTATTTTTCTTTCTATTTCAGCCGCTAGTAAAGGTTTTTTATCTTCTTCAGTAGTTTTTATAACTTCTTCTAAGTTATCTACTTCTATTATCATAACTGATTCTCTATTTTTTCTTATATCTTGTAATAAATTAAATTTTTCTGTTATATCAGTAAAATACAGTAACATTATCTTTTCTTCATTGTCTTTATCCTCTTTCATATTAACTGTAGTTACATATATATCATAATAATTATCATTTATATTCATATAAGAAAATTTTTTTACTTTTTTATTTAACGCTCTTTTTACGTTAAATTCCTTTACTAATTCTCTTATGTCTTTTCCTAAAATTTCTTCATCATCTAATATTAAATTAAACTGTTGGTTATACCAAAGTATATTTCCTTTTTCACTTATAATAACTAAAGCAAATGGAAGTTTTACAAGAGTATTTTTTGTTGCTATATCCAACTTTGATGAAAATCCTTCTATAAACTTCTTCCATTCATTTTTTTTCACTTTCATTTTTTCTATGTTGTATATAATTAATCCAACACAAAAAACTAAAACTACTACTCCTAATATAACATTATAAAAAAGTATTATGAAACTTAATATAGCCATTATGACCATATACAACTTAATATTAGGAGTAAAATAATTATACTTATCATCCATTTTTATCCCTCAATCAATTCTCATTTATGAAACACTATACTTTTTTATTTAATGAAAACCTTCTAAAATTAATTATACTATCTATTATGCCTATCATAGGAAATATTCTAATCATTCCTAACATAATAACAAGTACAATCATCAACCCTATGGCTATTTTAGATACTTTGTACTTTCCCCTGAATAAAAAAATTATTGCAGAGATTCCTACTATTGAAAATATAAAACTCCCAACAATTATAGAAGAATTTATTATGTATTGACCAATAATAACATTTTTAGCATTTAATATTATTCCAATACAAGTAATTCCTATGATAATACCTGTTAATCTATCATCTATATGCCACTCTTTAAAAGGTTTAATATTATTTATATTCATTCTTAATTTTCCGAATATATTAACTGCAAGTTTATAAATTAAAAAAGTAAATATAACACAACAGTTTATTACATAACCGGGAAGTACACTCAAAACTAAATTAACATTTAAACTTTCAACCATTGATTTTAATTGATTAATATTTTGTGTATTAATTCCCATTTGCTTATAATGCATAATCATTTCTTCAGTCTGATTCTTATATATTGTTATAATTTGATTTATTAAATCATAAATTCCTTCTTTATATATAAACTTACTTACTAAAAAGAAAAAACTAATTACGCCTATACTAAATGCTATAGCTACAAAAAATAGGCTAATAGAACCTGCTACTCTTTTCTTTATACAATATCCTAAAATTATACCACTTAATGTATACAATAAAATAAATGATATTGCTGTCACCACACCGGTTGAAAACATTATAAGTAAAAAACTAGCAGCTAAAGCTACTATCGTAACCTTTAAATCATGCCTTACATATAAGATAGCTATTATTATTGGTAAAAGTATTAATCCTACAAATCCAAAAAAAGGCACATATGAATTTAAAAGCATACATATTAACATAAATACACACAATATTCCTGCCTCAACTATTGAATTTGTTTTATAAATTTTATCTTTCATATTCCCTCCATTAATCTCTTTCTTTTAAGTAATTATATAACCTACTTAAATCTTTTCCATCTTTCTCAATGTCGTCTTCTTCAATTATTCCTACTTTTAACTTATTTTTAATTTCTTCATCTACCGCAATATAAGAATACCCTAGTCTATCTGCTAATATATACAATATAATTATTGCCCCGGAAATACAATTTAATATAGCATTTTGTGCAATATTACTCCCTTTAGTTAATAATTTAAAAAAATCCCCTATTATGCAAACTAATTCTGCTTTTAGTTTTTCAATTATTTTAATATTTGACATTATATTAAAATCATCTTTTCTCATATTCACATCTTCCCCTCTTCCCCTTTTCCACCTATATATTATATTTTAGTTATTTTCCTTTATTTATGCAACTAAAATAAAAAAGCAACACCTTTTGGTGTTGCTTTTAATACCTTTATTATTCAGTAGTGAATGGTAATAAAGCTATATTTCTAGCTCTTTTTATAGCAATAGTAAGTTCTCTTTGATGTTTAGCACAATTTCCAGAAATTCTTCTTGGAAGAATCTTACCTCTTTCTGTTATGTACTTCTTAAGAGTATTAATATCTTTATAATCTATTACTTTATTTTTATCTGCACAAAAAGTACAAACTTTCTTTTTTCTTCTTCTTGATCTTCTACGATCGTTTTGCATTTCACTTACCTCCTTACCTTCTTTAATTAGAATGGGATATCCTCATCATCAATTGGAGTTATATCCTCATCGAAACTTTCTTCTTTTTTTGGTTTAGTATCAAAATTGCTTAAAGATTCATTATACTCAGAATTCATACTTGACTGAGATGACCTATTTCCATTTCCCCATTCAAGGAATTGGACTTCATCTGCAACAACTTCTGTTACGTATCTTCTCGTACCATCTTTTGCTTCATAATTTCTTGTTTGAATTCTGCCGCTAATTCCTATAAGCTTACCCTTGCTCATATAATTCGCAGTGGATTCAGCTTGTTTACCCCATACTACTATTGGAATAAAATCTGCTTCTGGTTGTCCTGCACTTTTAAACCTTCTGTCTACAGCAAGTGTAAGAGTTGCAACAGCAGTTCCATTTCCCGGAGTAAACCTAAGTTCTGGGTCTTTAGTTAGTCTACCAATTAAAACAACCCTATTCATTAAAACACCACCTAGTTTTCTGGATTAACGATTATATGTCTAATTACGCTGTCAGCAATTCTAAAGTTTCTATCTAATTCTTTAGGTAAGTCAGAATCTGCAGTGAAGTTTATTAAAACATAGATTCCTTCGTTAACTTTTTTTATTTCATAAGCAAGTTTTCTCTTACCCCATAAATCAACGTTTTCTATTTGTCCTCCACCATTTTCAATTATACCTTTGAATTTTTCAATATTAGCATTAACTGCCTCATCATCTAATGATGGTTGTAATATAAATATAGTTTCATACTTTCTCATCATTTTCACCTCCTCCCCTTGGACTAACGGCTGTGATATCACAGCAGGGATTCCATCAATATATTCTATCATTATAATACTGAAAAATCAAGGATTTATTTTTCAGTATTATTAGAAATTTTTAATATTTTTTTCATATTTTTCTCAAACTTACTTCTTGGTAACATTATTATTCTTCCACACTTTACACATCTTATTTTAATGTCTGCTCCAACTCTTAGAATCTCCCATTCATTACTACCACATGGGTGACCTTTTTTCATTTGTACTATATAACCAACATCAAATGTTTTCACTTTTTTCACCCCTTTTTATAACATCACATAATAGATAAACTATGTACAACCTAAAATTAATTTATATATTTTAATTTAATATTATTTCCATACTATAAATTTAATAAATAATTGACAATAACTATTATATAACTAAATTTTATAACTTCTATAATTGATGCATACCTTTACTTTTCAATAGTATACATAAAAAATATACCATAACTTAAATAAATAGTGAATATCTATTATAAAAAAACGTAAAGTCTTGTAATATAAGACTTTACGTTTTTTATATTAAACTTATTACCAATTAAATATACAATTCAAAACTTAATTGTTTTAAAATATTATAGAAACCTCTTGTCCTTTTTTAAAATGAATATTTTTTACCTTCATTTTATCTTGCTTTACTAATTGTTTAAGATCTTCTATATTTTCTTCTTTTACCCTTAAACTTATACCACAGCTCTTTGTTATATAAGTAGGGGTAGGAATAACCATTATTTTTATCTTATTTTCTTTTGCAACTTTTTCTCCATTCATTGCTTCATGAGTATTTTGAAATGTTACTATATAATATTCATTCATTTTATCACCTTTAATTAAATACTTTATTAACTTTATTTTTACCAAGTCAATATAATTTTATTATTCATTTTATAAACTTAATATTTATTATTCTATAATTTAATTACTCTATCAGATTCATTCATAGTTTCAACTATTGAATACATATTACTTACTTCACCAATTAATAATTTTTCTTTAATTTTATAAAAATCAAGACAAGTACCACAAACTTGTATCTTTACCCCTTTTTCTTGTAATTTTTGTAAGTTTTCAATAACTTCTGTTCCTTCTACTGTAAGTTTAACTCCTCCGTTTATGAATATTAAATCAGTTGGTATTATATCTGATTCAGATAATGCAAACAAATAACTTTTCATTAATATAATTCCTAATTTATCGTCTCCATGGCCAAATTTATCATTAGTTATAGCTATTGTAAATTTTTCATTTTCTTTTGCATCAAATTGTAAATTACAATCCTCTAATACTTTTCCCTTAACTATAGTAACATAAAAAAGTCCATCTTTTTCTTCATATTTTGTTTCATATCCATTTTTTTGTGCAAATTTCATAACATTATTTTTAGCTACTTCATTATCTACAATTGTAACTGCATCTCCACTTTCTATTGAATCAAAGTGCTTTTTTGTATTAACTACTGGTAATGGACAATTTAATCCTTTACAATCTATTATTTTATTCATTTACAATTCCTCCAATCTTCTCTTATAAACTTCTATATATTTTCACACACTATATAACGTTATCATTTATAATATACATATGACAAATTTTGCACTATAATTTATATATATTAAAATTTAAATTTCTTCTTAATTATATCAAATATTTTTACTTAAATATCTATTTTTATCAATAACTATATTCCTATTTAAAAATCCAATAGATAGTTTTTTATTAATTTAAATATCAAATAATGATTAGAGTTATTTTAAACATTTGCTATATTAAAATTAATTTAACTATATATGAGGGGGAAATAAAAATGAAAATTTATTTAGATAATGCAGCAACAACTTTTCCTAAACCACAGCAAGTAACTTCTGCTGTCTTAAATTATATGACTAAAGTAGGTTCTAATCCAGGAAGAGGTGCTTCTTCTTCATCTTTAGAAGGAAATAGAGTTGTTTTTAACTGTAGACAAACTATATCAGAATTCTTTAATTTCGATAAATTACAAAATGTTATATTTACTTCCAATATAACTATGTCTTTAAATGTTTTAATAAAAAGTATAGTAAAAAAAGGTTGGCATGTTATAACTTCTAGTATGGATCATAATGCTTCATTAAGACCATTATCTAACCTTGAAAAAAAAGGGATAATTGATTTAACTATTCTTCAATGTTCTAATGAAGGTGTTCTAGACGTAGAAAAGTTTAAAAAATGTATAAAATTTAATACAAAACTTGTTGTACTTTCACATGCTTCTAATATAATAGGAAGTATACAACCTTTAGAACAAATAGGTAAAATCTGTAAGGAAAATAATATTTTCTTCATAGTTGATACAGCTCAAACAGCTGGAGTATTAAATGTAGATTTTAAAAAATTAAACTGCAACGCTTTAGCTTTTACTGGTCATAAAAGTTTACTTGGACCTCAAGGAATAGGGGGATTTATAATTGATAATAAATTAAATGATATAGCTTCCCCATTTATAGAGGGTGGAACTGGAAGTGTATCTTCTAGTATAATTCAACCTGATTTTTTACCTGATAAATTTGAAAGTGGTACCATGAATACTCCAGGAATAGCTGGTCTTTTAGCTGGTATAAATTACATTAAAAATGTAGGATTAGACTATATTAAAGAATATGAAGAAGAATTATGTCAAAAATTCATAGAAGGAATTTTAAATATAGACTCTATGGAAGTTTATGGTTTTACTGATGCTAGCTTAAGAACTTCTACTGTATCTGTTAATTCTTCTAATATAGATAATGCAGAACTTGGATTTATTTTGGATAATGAATATGGTATTATCACACGTACTGGATTACATTGTGCTCCTCTTGCTCATAAGACTATATCTACTTATCCTAATGGTACTATACGTTTCAGTTTTGGTATCTTTAACGATATTAAAGACGTAAATTATGCATTGAAATCAATAAATACTATTGTGAAAAGGAAGTGATGTTTATTGGATACTTTAATTAAAAAAATGGATAAATTAGTTTTGTTTTTAGTAATATATACTGCTGTATTTTTAATATTTTTTTCAACATTAAGTTATACATTACCTTTTGTTCTTGCATTGTTATTTGCTATCATTCTGCAAAAACCAACAAAATTACTGATTTCAAAATTTAAACTTAAAGATTGGGTAGCATCTTTAATAGTAACTATAATATTTTTTACAATAATAATAAGTTTATTATTACTAGGCATTACATCTTTAAGTTCAGAGATTATAGACTTAGGAAAAAATATTCAGTCTTACATAACAAATAATTTGGAAAACATAAAAAATTTATTTGATAAGTTACAAAATAATTATAATCATTTAGATTCTTCTTTAGTAAATGCTATAGAAACTAATTTTTCAAGTTATGCATCAAAAACTTTAAACACTACGGTTGCAATTACTAGTAAAGTTATATCTACATTTATAGCATTTATTTCCCGAATACCATATATAATAATGGTTATATTATTTACTTTGCTTTCCACTTATTTCTTTACAAAAGATTTATCAAATACTAAAAACAAAGTATTAAATTTGGTTTCAAAAAATCATAGTGATAGGTTTTTTAATATAATAACTGAATCAAAAAAAATGCTCAGTAATTACCTATTATCATATTTAGTTATTATATTTATAACTTTTATTGAAACTTTAATAGGTTTTCTAATATTTAAAATTAAATATGCAGTAATTCTAAGTGTGTTATGTGGAATATTCGATCTTCTTCCTATCTTAGGAATAGGAACTATATATATCCCTGTAGCTATTATATGTTTTATTTCTAAGAACTATGTTGCTGCTATTGGAATTACAATATTATACGCAATTGTATCTATAATAAGACAAATTATAGAACCTAAAATTGTATCCTCTTCCCTTGGTTTACATCCAGTAGCAGTTTTAGCTGCTATTTTCATAGGACTTAAGGCCAATGGGCTCTTTGGAATGTTATTTTGTGTATTTTTAGTAGTTTTTTATAATATATTAAAAAAAGTAGAAGTAATTTAGTATATAAAGCCTCCCTTTTGGTAATAATTTCAAAAAGGAGGTATATTTATTATGAATAACAAATTAATCTTAGATTGTACAGAAATAGATTGTATATCAAAATTAAGAGATGTATTAAGTATACAACTTTTATATGCTTTAAACTCAAATAAGCAAATAGTAATATTGTGTATTGGAACTGATAGATCTACTGGAGATAGCTTAGGGCCTTTGGTAGGAGAAAAATTAAAATTTTTAGTAAGAGATAATATATCTATTTACGGTAACTTAGAAAATCCTATTCATGCCAAAAATTTATGTGATACTTTAAAAGATATTAATAATAAATATGATTATCCATTTATAATTGCAATAGATGCATCTTTAGGAAATATTCAAAATGTAGGAAAAATAGTTATTGAAAAAGGTCCTCTATATCCTGGTGCTGCTATGAATAAAGACTTACCACCGGTTGGTCATATAAGTGTAAAAGGAATAGTTAATATATCTGGTGCATTAGAATTTTTAGTGTTACAAAATACACGATTATATACAGTTATGCATTTAGCAGATGTTATTTCTAAAGGTATTTATCATTCTATTATAAAAACTATCGGAGGTAAAAAGCTACATAAAAGTTCAAGTAATTAATGTTTCACGTGAAACATTATATATCTGATTTATAAATTTTCATTATCTCTAATATAAATTTTACTAATAAACCAGATTATATTTAAAAAAAAGGACTATATATTCTATTGTTTATTATGTATTCAATTTCATCTATGCTTTTACTTCCAATATCAATAATTAATGTACCTTGAACTTTTAAATTATTTTCTACATTAACATCAAGTAATCCACCATTCTTTAAATCACAAATTACTATATCACAAGGTATATCATTAGTACTTACAATATTATATTCTCGCTTTATTAGTTCATCTTTAATATACTTTAATTCATTTGGGACAAAGATTATCATAAAAAAACCTCCTTAAGGCTATTATTCCCTTTAAGGAGGTTTTTTATTACATAAATACTGATTTTTTTATCTCATGACCATCCACTTTAAATCTCCTATATAAGAATAATTCTTAGAACGAACATATCTATATATAGGTTCAACTAACTTTCAGATGGAAACACAAATTCCATTTAAATATTAGTTGAATTTTATGCTATCTATCACCCATTGCATTATTTAAAACTTTTTCTTCTTCTTGTGATAATTCATATCTAGAAATTCCTCTATCAATTGGTTTTGCATAAACTACAGTATCATTTCTACCATATATACCTGTAATAACAAATCCTGTATTTTGATCATCTAATAAAGCAATTGAAAAACTCAAATCACTTCCAATATCCTCAAATGCTTTATATCTCATTATAGATGTTTTTTGAATACATCTATTTAATCTTTCACTTAATGCTTTAAAATCAGAATTAACTTCTTCGATTTTAGATTTATTTTCATCTATTTTATCAAGATAAGAATTAACTAATTGTTCTATATTTTTATTATCAGTACCTCTTGTAAATTTTCTATATTTATTTTCTAATTTACCAATAGCTTTAAAGGCAGAGATAACAAGAATTAATAGAAGTACTACTACAATTGCCATTGCTATAAATATATATGATTGATAATTACTAATAAATTCATTTAATGTGTTCAATCTTTCCACCCTCTCTGTCCAATGTTTCACGTGAAACATAATATATCACAAAATACTTAAACTCATATTATGAATTTTTTTATTACATATTAAACATATCTATAATTCTTTGAAAATCATCTTCAGAATAATATTCTATTTCTATCTTACCTTTTTTGTTCTTACCTTTGTTTTTAATAAATACTTTTGTACCTAAATAACCTTCTAATCTATTCCTAATATCCTCATAATATGGATTTTCAGCATATGCAACTTCTTGCTTTTTAACTTTTTTAGACATTTGCTTTATCAATTTCTCTATTTCTCTTACACTAAGTTTTTCATCAATTATACTTTGTGCTAAAGAATATTGCATTTCCTTATCTGAAATTGCTAATAAAGCTCTACCATGACCTTCTGTTATTACTCCTTCTATTATGTATTGTTGAACTCTTTCATCTAAGTTTAACAATCTCATACAATTAGTTATGGATGTTCTTGATTTACCAATTCTTTTTGATAATTGTTCCTGTGTTAAATTAAAATCTTTAATTAATTTATTATATGCCTCAGCTTCTTCAATAGGATTCAAGTCTTCCCTTTGTATATTTTCAATTAATGATACCTCTAGCACTTCTTTTTCAGACATATCCATAACAATAGCGGGTATTTGCTTAAGCCCTATACTTTTAGCTGCTCTCCATCTTCGTTCTCCAGCTATTATTATATAACACGTTCCATCTTTTTTTAAAACAACAGGCTGTATAACACCATATTGTTTTATTGATTCAGATAACTGCATTATCTTGTCAGAATCAAAAATTTTTCTAGGCTGTTTTTTATTGGGCTTTATGCTGTTTATTGAAATATTAAGAACTTTATTATCAAAATTATCTAGTTTTTCTTTTTCATTAGTATCAGGAATTAACGCTCCTAACCCCTTTCCTAAACCATGTTTTTTTATCAATATTAGTACTCCTTTCTATACTAATTTAATACTAACTTCATAAAACTACACTATCTACATATGTTATAAACAAAATTTTTCATTTCAAATGAAACTTTTACTACATTTAAAACTTAAAAGAATTTATACAACATTATTATAAATGAATTTTTAACAATTTTTTTATATTATTAAAATATAAACTTACTAGCTAATTTATTGATTATTCAAAAATTCTTCTGTTAAATCTTCATATGCTTTTGCACCCTTACATTTATCATCATATAAAATAATAGGAAGTCCAAAACTAGGCGCTTCAGCCAATCGTATATTTCTTGGTATAGTAGCTTTATAAACTTTATCTTTAAAATATTTCTTAACTTCATCAACTACTTCATTACTTAATTTTGTTCTTCCATCAAACATACTCATTAATATTCCTTCAACCTCTAAATTCTTATTCAAAGATTTTTTTACCAGTTGTATTGTACTAACGAGTTGTCCTACTCCCTCTAATGCATAAAACTCACATTGTATAGGAATCAAAACACTATCTGATGCAGTTAACGAATTGATTGTCAAAAATCCTAATGAAGGTGGACAATCAATAAAAATAAAATCAAATTCATCTTTTATATCCTCTAACTTTTTCTTTAATATAACTTCTCTATTTTTTTCACTCATAAGCTCAACTTCTGCACCGGCTAATTCCATAGTAGATGGAACTAAGTATAAGTTATCTATTAATTCAATTTTTAAAATAGTTTCTTTTAAACTAGTTTCTGATGTTAATATGTCATAAATTGATAATTCTATATTTTTCTTATCAATTCCAAGCCCACTAGTTGTATTTCCTTGAGGATCTATATCAATTGTCAAGACTTTATATCCTTTATTAGCTAAGTATGAACATAAATTTATATTGGTTGTTGTCTTACCCACTCCACCTTTTTGATTAAATATACAAATAGTTCTCATAAATTCACCACCTTATTGTATTTATGTTACAGAATAAACAAGATTTTGAGTTGTTCTATATTTATTATAATATCAATAACGAATTTAATAAATATAAAATTCAATTATTCCTTATAATTTTTACTTTCCTCTAGGAATTTACACTAATTTCCCACATAATTATAGACTAATTTTCAAAATATGTTTCACGTGGAACATATTTCGAGAATTAGTCTATAAAACTTGTACTTATCAAATACCAAAATAAGGTAATAAATTAGAAATCATATATAAAAACTTGATTAGTTAAAGGAGTGGGATTAAATGTCCCACTCCTTTAACTCCATAAATACGCTTATTTTTCATAGTTAATTATAAAAAAGATAATAATTTTTTATACAACTTTAAATCCTAGTTAAAAATCTTCCAATATTTATTTTTTAGGTATTTTTATAGTCACTTGGATTGAATCATCTAACTCTTTTGATCTATAACTTGCTTTTATTCCATACTTATCAAAAACTTGTTTTATTGTATTCATATATACCCTTGCACTAAATATGCCTTTTATTTTCTTCTTTCCATCTGCAGCTACTTCTTGACCACATAATTTCAACAATTCCTTATTGATAAGTTCTTCTGTTTTCTTTACATTCAAAGATTTTTCTATTACATTTTTTAATACCTCTTCTTGTAGCTCAATAGTTGGTAATTTTAAAAGTGCACGTGCATGTCTTTCTGTCAATTTGTTTTCTATAAGCTGTTTTCTAATTTTAGCATCTAATTTAAGCAATCTGATTTTATTAGCAATTGTAGATTGCTTTTTACCGATTACTTCTGCTAACTGTTCTTGTGTATATGAATGTTTTTTTATTAGATTATAATATGCCTCTGCTTCTTCTAAGAAATCTAAATCTTCTCTTTGAAGATTTTCTAAGAGAGCAATAGCTGCTGAATCTCTATCTTCTATATCCACTATTATAGATGGTATATCCTGTAATCCGGCTTTCTTTGCAGCTCTTAATCTTCTCTCTCCTGCTATTAGTTCATATTTACAATCTTCTATTTTTCTTACTGAAATAGGTTGAATTACTCCATATACCTTTATGGATTGAGCTAATTCCTCAATAGCTTGTTCATTAAAGTGTTTTCTTGGTTGATATAGATTGGGAACAATCATATCCACAGATATATAACTTATATTTTTCTGCATAACATACCATCCCTCTTATTTTTTCCTATTATTAACATTTCTCTACTTTTCAAAAAAATCCTTCTTTTTTGTTCATATTTTTTACTTTATTGGTTTTTTAGAAACATACCCTGCTTTTCTTGGATATCTCTTAGGTATCTCTTTTATCTTTTTTATAACTACTAAATTATGTCTTAAATCACTACCTTGTATGTCTACTTCAATTACATCCTCTAATTTACCACCTAAAATTTTAATAGCCTTTTTAGATTCATTTAATTCCTCTTTTACAGAAGGTCCTTTTAAAGCAATAAAATATCCATTAACCTTAACAAATGGTAAACAAAATTCGCTTAATACTGCTAAATTAGCAACTGCTCTAGAAACTGCTACATCATATTTTTCTCTATAAGTTTTATCAACACCAAAATCTTCTGCTCTTCCGTGTATAGTTTCTACATTTTGTAAATCAAGATTTCTTACAACTTCATCTAAAAAGTTTATTCTCTTTTTTAAAGAATCTAATAACGTTATACTTATATCTTCTTTAATTATCTTCATTGGTATACCTGGAAACCCTCCACCTGTACCAATATCAATTATTTTATGTGCTTTTTTTAAAGGATTAAATTTAAATATTTTCATAGAATCTATAAAATGTTTTTTTATTATTTCTTCATCTTCTGTTATAGCTGTTAAATTAATTTTCTTATTCCATTCTTTTATCATTTCTTTATATTTGATAAATTGTTCATACTTTTTATCATCTAAAATCAATCCCTCATTAACAGCTGCATCACTCAAAATATCAAAATATTTCATATACATCCTCCATCAATAAACTAATAAATTTTTAAACTATTATTATTATTTACTTCTGTTAAATTGTTCTAAATATATTAACAGTACTGATATATCCGCAGGTGATACTCCTGAAATTCTTGATGCTTGACCTAAATTATCTGGTTTTATCCTTTTTAATTTTTGTATTGCCTCTATTCTTAATCCCTTTATTTCTTCATAATTTATATCTTTTGATATAATTCTATTTTCCATCTTTTTAAATTGATTTACTTGTTCTATTTGTTTTTGAATATATCCTTCATATTTTGATATTATATTAACCTGCTCTTTTACACTATCTTGTAATTGCGGTCTTTCCTTGTCTAATGGTTCTACAATATAATAATTTAATTCAGGTCTTTTTATTAATTCATATAAATTTATAGGTTTCTTTAATTCAGTAGAGTTCACACTTTGTAAAAACTCATTTATTTCTCTTTTATTTGTTATTTTTACATTTTTCATTCTTTTAACTTCTTGATCTATAGCATTTTTTCTTAAAATATACTTTTTATACCTTTCTTCTTTAACAAGTCCTACTTCATATCCCATTTCTGTTAATCTTAAATCTGCATTGTCTTGTCTTAAAAGAAGCCTATATTCTGAACGAGAAGTCATCATTCTATAAGGTTCATTTGTACCTTTTGTAACTAAATCATCTATCAATACGCCTATATACGCATCTGAACGTTTTAATATAAAAGGCTCTTTATGTTGTAATTTTAATGCAGCATTTATACCAGCTACTATACCTTGTGCACCTGCTTCCTCATATCCTGAACTTCCATTTATTTGACCTGCTGAAAAAAGTCCTTGTATATCTTTAAATTCTAATGATAACTTTAATTGAATAGGATCTATACAATCATATTCAATAGCATATCCTGTTCTCATTACTTGAACATTTTCCATACCTGATACTGTTCTAAGCATTTTAATTTGTACATCCTCTGGTAAAGAACTTGACATACCTCCAACATACATTTCTTCGGTATTTTCTCCTTCAGGCTCTATAAAAATTTGGTGTTTTTCTTTATCTCTAAATCTCATAATTTTGTCCTCTATTGATGGACAATATCTTGGACCTACACTTTTTATTGAACCATTATATAATGGAGATCTATCAATATTATCTAAAATAACTTTATGTGTAGTATCATTTGTATAAGTTAAAAAACAAGATATTTGAGCTTTCTCTAAATCTTTACTCATAAATGAAAAAGGTACTATTTCTTCATCACCTGGTTGTTCTATCATCTTTGTAAAATCTAAAGAATTTCTATTAACTCTACATGGAGTTCCTGTTTTAAACCTTCTTAATTTAATTCCTAAATTTATTAGACTTTGAGATAATTTATTAGCTGGCATTAATCCACTTGGTCCTTCATTATAACTTTCTTCTCCAATTATTATTTTAGCTTTTAAATATGTTCCAGTAGCTAGTATTACTGCTTTGCATTTGAAGTATGCTCCATTTTTTGTTAATACACCTTTTATTTTATTATCTTCCATTTCTATATGTATAACTTCTAGTTGTCTTATTTGTATATTTTCCTCGTTTTCTAAAACATTTTTCATTCTTTGAGAATAGCTTTTTTTATCTGCTTGTGCTCTTAAAGAATGTACTGCCGGACCTTTTGATGTATTTAGCATTCTGGATTGAATAAAAGTACGATCAATATTTACACCCATCTCCCCACCTAATGCATCTATTTCTCTTACTAAGTGTCCTTTAGCAGTTCCTCCAATATTAGGGTTGCATGGCATTAATGCTACACTATCTAAATTCATTGCACAAACTAAAGTTTTACATCCCATTCTTGCACTTGCAAGAGCAGCTTCACATCCTGCATGTCCTGCTCCTATAACAACAACATCATATTCTTCAGCCATATACTTCATTTCTAACCCCTACTTTCCTAAACAAAATTCTGAAAAAATCTTATCTATTATATCTTCTTCAACAGTTTCACCAGTTATTTCTCCTAAATTTGACCATGCATTTCTAATATCAATAGACGCCAAATCAATTGCGTTTACGTTACATAAAACGTCTTCTGCTGATCTTAAGCTATCTTCAGCTCTAATTAATGCTTCTTTGTGCCTATTACTTGTTATATAAATATCTTCTGTTTTAACTTCTCCTCTGAAAAATAAATCTTTTATTAGACTTTTTATTTTTTCTAATCCTTCACCTGTCTTTACAGAAATATCTACTAAGTATTTTGAATTTAGTTTATCTATTTCTTGTTTTTCTATCTGTCTTCCTAAATCCTTTTTATTTAATAGAACAATGTATTTTTTATTTTTTATATAATCAATTACTTCTTCATCTTCTTCATCCAATTTTCTACTTAAATCTAACATTAATATAACTAAATCAGCTTCTTCTATTTTTTCTTTTGACTTCTCTACACCTATTTTTTCAACAACATTTTCTGTTTCCCTTATACCTGCAGTATCAACTAATCTTATAGGTATACCATCTATATTTATATATTCCTCGATTACATCTCTTGTAGTTCCTGGTATCTCCGTAACTATAGCCCTTCTCTCATCTAATAATGCATTTAAAAGTGATGATTTTCCAACATTTGGTTTACCTACAATAACTACCTTAAGTCCTTCTCTTATCATTTTTCCTTCATCTGCAGTTTTTAATAATCTATTTATTTTTTCTAATATATTTTTTATCTCTTCAATAACTTTATTACAAGTCATTTCCTCTAGATCTTCTTCTGGATAATCCACTGTAGCCTCTATATGCGCTATTAACTGAAGTAATTTATTTCTTAAGTCACTTATTTCCCTGGAAATTGTACCTTCTGATTGCTTAATAGCAGCCTTCATACTTAATTCTGTTTTAGATCTTATTATATCTATTACTGCTTCTGCCTGACTTAAATCTATTCTTCCATTTAAAAATGCTCTTTTAGTAAATTCTCCACGTTCTGCAAGTCTTGCTCCAGCTTTAATAACTTGTTTTAAAACTCTATTTGTTGCAATTACTCCTCCATGACAATTTATCTCAACAGTGTCCTCAGCTGTAAAACTTCTAGGTCCTTTCATATAACTTAGTATCACTTCATCTATAATTTCTTCATTATCTTTATCTATAATATATCCGTATCTCATAGTATAAGTTTTCATACCTATGATTGATTTTCCATTTTTGGCTTTAAAAATTTTATCTGCTATTTCTAAAGCTCTGTCTCCAGATATTCTTATTATGGAAATTCCACCTTCACCTAAACTAGTTGATACAGCTGCAATGGTATCAAATTCTTTCATTATTATTTTTCCTCCCAATTATACTAAACTAGCATTAATATTTTAGCCTATTCTCCTATTTTTACACTCTTTTAATTTTATCAGATATAAATAGAAATTTAAATATATAACATAATTGTAACATACATATATTCTTTAAAATTAAAAAGAAAGCCTTACCCTAGGCTTTCTTTAAATCTATAACTACTCTCCTATATGGTTCTTGCCCTTCACTAAAAGTACTAATACTAGGATCGCTTTGAAGCGCTGCATGTATTATTCTTCTTTCATAAGGATTCATTGGCTCTAGTTTCATACATCTATGATTTTGTTTAACTTTATAAGCCATTTTTTGGGCCAATTTTTTCAAAGTCTGTTCTCTCTTACTTCTATAGTTTTCCGTATCAATAATCACTCTTTTATATTCATCTTTATTATCTTTATTAATAGCAAGACTCACCAAATATTGAAGAGAATCTAAAGTTTCTCCTCTATGACCTATTATAAGTCCCATATTAGGTCCTGATAAATTGATTTTAAGTACAGACTTTTCTTCTTTTATTCTTATTTCTGATTTTATGTTCATACAATCAAATACTTTTCTCAAAAAAACTCTAGCATCTGATGAATAATCTTTTTTTACTGTAATTTTAACTTTAGCTTCTTTAACTCCTATTAATCCTAAAAATCCTTTACTCCCTTGTTCAATTACTTCTATATCAACTTTATCTCTAGTTACTTTTAATTCATCTAATCCTTTTTTTACAGCTTCTTCTACATTTCTCCCCACGACTTCTATAATTTTCATTACCGTAAGACACCGCCTTTCTATCAAAGTGTACTAGGCACTTTTCTTACTTAATTTCTGTGCTCTTTGCATTATTACTGTTTGAGCAATTTGGAATAAGTTATTTGTTACCCAATAAAGAACTAATGCACCTTTAACCCTTAAACTAAACCATGTAAAAAATACAGACATTACTATGTTAGTTGTAGTCATTTGTTTTGATTGTGCATTATCACTCTTGATTGCCATTAAAGATGAGGAAATATATGTTGTAATACCTGATACTATAGGTAAAATCAACGTTGTTATATCACTAAAAGATGCTAATGCACCTAAATCTTTTATCCATAAAAAACTTACTCCATTTATTTTTAAATTCATAAACACCCAATATAATGAAAAGAGTATAGGCATTTGAACAATTAAAGGTAGACATCCACTTAATGGATTAGCTCCATTTTCTTTATAAAGTTTCATCATTTCTTGCTGATATTTTTGAGGATCATTTTTATATTTCTGCTGTAATGTTTTCATTTGTGGCTGTATTTCACTCATCTTACTTGTAGATTTAATTTGCTTAACATATACAGGTATTAAAATAACTCTAACAATAATAGTAAATAAAATTATAGATAAACCGTACGTTATATTATCATTAGGTATAAAGTTTGACAATGAACCATGCAACATTTCAAAAAATTTAGACAACCATTCAGTTAAATAATGCACTTTTAAACCTCCTAAAATATATAATAACTACTTAACAGGATCATATCCCCCTTTATTAAAAGGATGACACTTTAATATTCTCTTTATAGCCATAATACCACCTTTTAATGCACCATATTTTTCTATAGCTTCAATAGCATATTGTGAACATGTTGGATAAAATCTACAACAAGGCGCTTTTAAAGGAGAGATATATTTTCTATAAAATTTAATGATTCTTATTAAGATATTTTTCATTTTTATACAAACCAGCTTTCCTTAACAAATTGATTAAAGATTTTTCTACATCTTTATAAGCCTTATCTTTACAAGCTGTTCTTGCAATAAATACCAAATCGAACCCTTTTCTCAAATCTACCTTATTCAATCTATAGCTTTCTTTTATTAATCGTTTAACTCTGCTTCTTGTTACACTTTTTCCAACTTTTTTACTTACAGAGATTCCTACCCTAGTTATGTCATCATTATTATTATTCTTATAAATATATAACACTAAAAGTTTATTAGAAAAAGATTTTCCTCTTTTATACACTCTTCTGAATTCAATATTTTTTCTAATACTTTCTTCCTTCATCTAATTAATACTCCTTTTTATCTGCAATTGCAGAAAAAGGCCACAAAAGCGGCCTTATGCTGTCAATCTTTTTCTACCTTTTTGTCTTCTTCTCTTAATAACATTTCTTCCAGCTTTAGATCTCATTCTTTTTCTAAAACCATGTTCTCTTTTTCTTTGTAATTTCTTAGGTTGGTAAGTTCTTTTCATTATACTACACCCCCTTCATTCCAACATAATATATAGCAAAATGTACCTTACTATCTTAAATAATATTGTATTTATATTTTTACTATTAAATTATATAGTTATAGATTATTAATGTCAAGAACAACAAATTTCATTAATTTACTTTAATCTGTGCATATTTTTTTATATTTTTAATATTTTTGTGGATAATTTCTTGAATACAAGTATTCGTTTTGATATTATTAAGTATGAACTGTTAATAATTTATTTATTTACAAAGTTATACACAGCCTGTTAATAACTTTGTGGATAACTTGTTTAGTTTTATCAATTTAACTTATTTATTATTCTTATAATTAACTATTCACCATATTTTTATAACTATTTGTTCTGTTAATAATTATTTTTTTTTGTTGTGTATAATTATTTTTTTAAAAAAACTATAAACAATATTATACACATGTGAATATTTTTTTTAACATTTGTCAAGAACTTAAAATAAGTTAATTATTTGTAGATAACATTGTTAATCTACTGTTGATTATTTTTTTGAACTGGAGGATAAAAAATGGATGTTCATCTTACTCAAATTTGGGAAAAAACTTTAAATATCATAAAAGGTGAACTTACAGAAGTCAGCTTTAATACTTGGATTAAAAGTATAATTCCTATAGCAATAGAACAAGATCTATTAAAACTAGGTGTTCCCAATAATTTTACAAAAGAAATATTAGAAAACAGATATAAAACTTTAATCGCTAATGCTATAAAATTAATAACATCAAAAAAATACAATATTAATTTTATCATAGCCACCGAAGATGCTGTTGAAACTAATCCTAAAAGAATTATAAAAAAAGAACGTGATAAATTACTAACTAGTGATGAGACTACTTGTAATTTAAATCCTAAATACACTTTTGATTCTTTTGTTATTGGAAATAGTAATAGATTTGCTCATGCTGCTTCTTTAGCTGTAGCAGAATCACCAGCTAAAGCATATAACCCTTTGTTTATATATGGGGGAGTAGGTTTGGGAAAAACCCATTTAATGCACGCTATAGGTCATTATATTTTACAAAACAATCCAAATGCTAAAGTTGTATATGTGACTTCTGAAAAGTTTACCAATGAGCTTATTAATTCCATAAAAGACGATAAAAATGTTGACTTCAGGAATAAATATAGAAATGTAGATATCCTTCTAATTGATGATATCCAATTTATTGCTGGAAAAGAGCGAACTCAAGAGGAATTTTTCCATACTTTTAATGCTCTTCATGAAGCAAATAAACAAATAATTCTATCTAGTGATAGACCTCCTAAAGAAATTCCTACATTAGAAGACAGACTTCGTTCAAGATTTGAGTGGGGGTTAATTGCAGATATTCAGGCACCTGATTTCGAAACTAGAATTGCAATATTGAAGAAAAAAGCTGACGTTGAAAGTTTAAATATTCCAAATGAAGTTATGGTATATATAGCAAATAAAATAAAATCCAATATTAGAGAATTAGAAGGAGCCTTAATAAGAATTGTTGCTTTTTCATCATTAACAAACAAAGAAATAAGTGTTGATTTAGCTTCAGAAGCATTAAAAGATATAATTTCAAGCAATCAAAATAAGCAAATTACTATTGGACTTATACAAGATATAGTTTCAAGTTATTTTAATTTAAGTATCAATGATTTTAAGTCTTCAAGAAGAACTAGAAATATAACATATCCAAGACAAATAGCTATGTATTTATGTAGAAAACTAACTGATATGTCTCTTCCTAAAATAGGTGAAGAATTTGGTGGTAGAGATCATACTACTGTTATCCATGCATATGAAAAGATTTCAAATAACTTAAAAAAAGATATTAGTTTAAAAAATATGGTTGATGAATTAGCCAAAAAAATATCTCAAAACTAACAATTGTTTATAATATATGTTTAATATTATGTGGATAAAAGAAAATACTTATATTTTTTATATTTACTGTGGATAAACTCTTTTTTTAATTATGCTTTTATCCACAATTATTTTTGCTATACTTTTCCCATATTTTCTACGTTTATAACAGTTATCCACATATCAACAGTGCCTACTACTATTACTACTAAAAAAATATAGTATATCTTATCTATCTATACTAATTTAACAATGTGGATAAGGAGGTTTTTATATTGAAATTTACATGTGAAAAAAACAAATTACAAGAAGCTATTTTTATTGCTCAAAAAGCTATAACAGGTAAATCAACTATGGCTATTTTACATGGTATATTACTTATAGCTAAAAATAATACTATTACATTAATAGGATCTGATATAGATTTAAGTATTGAAACAAAATTAGATGCTACTGTTTCAGAAGAAGGTAAAATAGTTGTAGACTCTAGATTATTCGGGGAAATTATAAAAAAATTACCTAATAGTGAAGTAGAAATTGCTACAATAGAAAATAATTCTATAAACATAAAATGTGAAAAATCTAATGCTACACTACTACACATGGATGCTAGTAATTATCCAGAACTTCCAACTATTAATGAAAATATGATTTGTTCTATATCTCAAAAATTACTAAAAAATATGATAAAAGGAACTATCTTTGCTAGTGCTCAAGATGAAACAAGACCTATTCTAACAGGTGTTTTATTTGAAATTAATGATAGAAAATTAAATCTTATAGCATTAGATGGATACAGATTAGCATTAAGAAGTGAAAGTATAAATAATGATAATTCCATAAGTGCAGTAATTCCTGGAAAAACGTTAAATGAAGTTTCTAAAGTATTAGAAGATGATGATAACACTGTTAATATTACTTTTACACCTAACCATATATTATTTAATTTAGGAAAAACTAAAATTATGTCAAGGTTACTAGAAGGAGAATTTATAAGATATAATTCAATTATTCCAGAAGAATATAATTTAAAAGTAATAGTAAAAAGAGATGAAATATTAAAATGTATAGAAAGAGCTTCTTTAGTAGGAAAAGATGGAAATACAAATTTAGTAAAATTAGATATATGTGATGATAATATGATTATCACTTCTAATTCTCAATTGGGAAAAGTTAGAGAAGAATTAAATATAATTTTGCAAGGCGAATCTCTTAAAATTGCATTTAATGCAAAATATTTAATAGATGTTTTCAAAATAATGGATGAAGAAGAAATATGTATGGAATTATCAAGTAGCGTAAGTCCTTGTGTAATAAAAAATAAAGAAAAAAATAATTGTATATATTTATTATTGCCAGTAAGATTGCACAATAACTAAAATAATTAAGAAGGTGATTTTATGAAAGAAATCAAAATTAACACAGAAATAATAAAGTTAGATGCTTTTTTAAAGTGGGCAGCAATAGCTTCATTAGGTTCTGAAGCTAAATTTTATATAAAAAATGGTGAAGTAAAAGTTAATGGAGAAATTGAATTAAGAAGGGGAAGAAAATTAAATAAAGGTGATATAATAGAATTTAATAACGAAGAATATAAAATAAATTAAAATATATTTTCGTAATAATTATGTGTTTAACTATATTATGGTATAATAAAAGGTGTATGATATCATGTACGTAAAACAATTACAGCTTTCAAGATTTAGAAATTATGAAAATTTAAATATAGAATTTGGAAATAATGTTAATGTATTGGTAGGAGATAATGCACAAGGAAAAACTAACATTTTAGAAAGTATATATTATTGCAGTTTGGGAAAATCTCATAGAACCAGTAGAGATAAAGAACTGATAAAATGGAATGGAAAAGATGCATATATATCTCTTTTTGTATGTAAACAAAGGTTAAATAAAAAAATAGATATAAAAATTTTTAAAGAAGGTAAAAAAGGGGTAAATGTAAATTCCATAAAAATCTCAAAAATTTCTGACTTAATAGGGATTTTTAATGTTGTTATGTTTTCACCTGAAGATTTAAATATCATTAAAGGATCTCCGTCATCTAGAAGAAAGTTTTTAGATATTGAATTATGTAAATTAAATAAAAGGTATTATTATAATTTAGCTCAATATAAAAAAGTATTGAGTGAAAGAAATGCTTTTTTGAAAAGAATAAGAAAAGCTAATGATATGTTAGAAGTATATGATTTACAGTTGAGTAAATTTGGAGCGCTTATTATACAAGAAAGAGTAAAATATATAAATATGCTTAATCGAGAAGGCAATATTATACATAATAATATTACATCTCAAAAGGAAAATATAAAGTTTGATTATATGTCGTCAGTAAAAAATTTAAATAATATTGAAGAGGCTCTTTTTTATTTAATTAAAAGTCATAGAAAAACTGATATAGAAAAAAATAATACATCTATTGGTCCTCATAGAGATGACTTTTCCGTCAGAATAAACGGAGTAGATGCTAGAAATTATGGATCTCAAGGGCAACAAAGAACTTCAGTGCTTACAATAAAATTTGCATCACTACACATAGTAAAAGAACTTACAGGAGAATTTCCTGTTCTTTTATTAGATGATGTTTTATCGGAACTGGATACTAGGAGACAAAAATATATATTGAATTCAATAAAAAATGTTCAAACTATAATTACATGTTCGGGTATGAACAATATTGAAAAATATTTAGACAAAAATGCTATAGTATATGAGGTTAATGGCGGAAATATAAATAAAATTATGTAAAAATGAGGAGGAATTTTATGTTTTTGCATTTAGGTGAAAACGTAGTTGTACCAGTTGATGATGTAATAGGAATTTTTGATATAGATACAACTATGTACAGTTCAGACACTATTCAATTTTTGAGATGGGCTGAGGAAGATGGATTTGTTGAGAGGATTACTAAAGAAAAACCTAAATCCTTTGTGCTAGCTGAAGTAGATAAAAAGAGTAAAATATTTTTGTCTCCAATATCTTCATCTACACTTAATAAAAGAACTAAACTTGTATATTCTCAACTTTAGTGTTTTAGTATCGTATCAGTTCAGTTAGGAGGTACAATCTCAATGGAAAATAATCAAGTATATGATGAAAGTCAAATTCAAGTATTAGAAGGTTTAGAGGCAGTAAGAAAGAGACCTGGAATGTATATAGGAAGTACAAGTGTAAGGGGACTTCATCATTTAGTCTATGAAATAGTAGACAATAGTATAGATGAGGCTTTAGCAGGATATTGTAATAATATAGAAGTTACTATACACAAAGATAATTCAGTTACAGTAGAAGATGATGGAAGAGGAATGCCCGTAGGACTTCATCCAAAGATGAAAAAACCTACAGTAGAAGTAATAATGACAGTTCTTCATGCTGGTGGTAAATTTGGAGGTGGAGGATACAAAGTTTCTGGTGGACTTCACGGTGTTGGAGCCTCTGTTGTTAATGCATTATCTTCAAAATGTGTAGTAGAAGTACATAGAGATGGAGATATATGGAGACAAGAATACGAAAGAGGTAATGTAAAAACTGATTTAATGAACATAGGTACAACTGATAAACATGGAACTATTGTTTATTTTTCACCTGATGATGAAATATTTGAAGAAATAGATTTTGATTTTGATACATTAGCTCAAAGGTTAAGAGAATTAGCATTTTTAAATAAAGGTATAAAAATTACATTTACAGATGAAAGAGAAGAAAAAGAAGAAATTTTTCATTATGAGGGTGGGATAAAATCTTTTGTATCTTACTTGAATAGAAATAAACAGACTTTATATGATAAACCAGTTTACGTAGAAGGATTTAAAGATGATTATGTGGTAGAAATTGCATTTCAACATAATGATACATATTCAGAAAATATTTTTTCTTTTGCAAATAATATTGATACTGTAGAAGGTGGAACTCACCTTTCAGGATTTAAAAGTGCTTTAACTAGAATAATAAATGATTATTCAAAAAGATTTGGTTTTCTAAAAGAAAATGATAAGAATTTATCAGGTGAAGATATTAGAGAAGGACTTACAGCTGTAGTGTCTGTAAAACTTACAGAACCTCAATTTGAAGGTCAAACGAAGACTAAACTTGGAAATAGTGAAGCAAGAGGAATAGTAGATAGCATATTGAATGAACGTGTAGGTATTTACTTAGAAGAAAATCCTCAAATTGCTAAAGTAATAGTTGATAAAGCGTTAACAGCATCAAGAGCTAGAGAAGCAGCAAGAAAAGCTAGAGAGCTTACAAGAAGAAAAACAGCTTTAGAAAGTACAGCATTGCCTGGGAAACTTTCAGATTGCTCATCAAAAGATGCTAGTAAATGTGAGGTATACTTAGTCGAAGGTGATTCTGCGGGTGGTAGTGCAAAACAAGGTAGAAATAGAGAGTTTCAAGCTATATTGCCATTACGTGGTAAGATAATGAATGTTGAAAAACAAAGATTAGATAAAATACTTGGATATCAAGAAATAAGGGCTATGATAACAGCTTTTGGAGCTGGAATAGGAAAAGATTTTGATATAAATAAAATAAGATATCATAGAATAATAATCATGACAGATGCCGATGTAGATGGTGCACATATAAGAACATTATTATTAACATTTTTCTATAGATATATGAGAGAACTTGTTGAACAAGGACATGTGTATATAGCTCAACCACCTTTATTTAAAGTTTCTAAAGGTAGAAAAGATTATTATTCATATAGTGATAAGGAGTTAGACAATATTCTAAAAGAAGTTGGTGGCAAAGATAAGAGTACTCAAATACAGAGGTACAAAGGACTTGGAGAAATGGATGCAGAACAACTTTGGGAGACTACAATGAACCCTGAAAAGAGAACATTACTTAAAGTTACGGTTGAAGATGCAATGGCTGCAGATGAAATATTTACCATTCTCATGGGTGATAAAGTAGAACCTCGTAGGCAGTTTATACAAGAAAACGCTAAAAAAGTTGTTAATCTAGATATATAAACAGTAAAAGAGGTGTAACTTAATGTTTGAAGGTAAAATAATACCAGTTGATATAAGAAAAGAAATGAAAAAATCTTATATAGATTATGCCATGAGTGTAATTGTTGGTCGTGCATTACCAGATGTAAGAGATGGACTTAAGCCTGTGCATAGAAGAATAATATATTCTATGTATGAATTAGGATTAACTCCTGAAAAAGGATACAGAAAATGTGCTAGAATAGTCGGAGATGTTTTAGGTAAATATCATCCACATGGAGATACAGCAGTTTATGATGCATTAGTAAGAATGGCACAAGATTTCTCGATGAGATACCCACTTGCAGATGGACATGGAAACTTTGGTTCTGTAGATGGTGATTCAGCTGCTGCAATGAGATATACAGAAGCAAAAATGAGTAAGATATCTTTACAAATGGTAAGAGATATAAATAAAAATACAGTTGATTTTATTCCAAATTTCGATGGTGAAGAAAAAGAACCATCTGTAATACCAGCTAGATTTCCTAATCTTTTAGTAAATGGTTCATCAGGAATAGCTGTAGGTATGGCAACTAACATACCACCTCATAATTTATGTGAGGTTGTTAATGGAATAATAAAATTAATAGAAAATCCAGAAACTAGTATTTTAGAGTTGATGACAGAAATAAAAGGTCCAGATTTCCCAACAGCAGGTATAATAATGGGCAAATCTGGAATAAGAAGAGCATATGAAACAGGTAGAGGAAGAATTGTAATAAGAGCTAAAACAGATATTGAAGAAGTTAAAGGAAGACATAAAATTATTGTTACAGAACTTCCTTATCAAGTTAATAAAGCAAGACTTATAGAGAATATAGCTGACCTTGTTAAGAACAAAAAGATAGATGGAATATCTGATTTAAGAGATGAGTCAGATAGACAGGGTATGAGAGTTGTAATAGAGCTAAAGAAAGATGCTAATCCTAATGTAGTTTTAAATAGATTATATAAGCATACTAAGCTTCAGGATACTTTTGGAGTAATAATGCTTGCTTTGGTAGATGGAGAACCAAAAGTATTAAATCTAAAAGAAATATTAGTACAGTATGTAAAATTCCAAGAAGAAGTAATAACAAGAAGAACTGAATTTCAACTTAATAAGGCATTAGCAAGAGCTCATATATTAGAAGGATTGAAGATAGCTCTTGATCATATAGATGCAGTAATAAGTTTAATTAGAGCTTCAAAAACTGCATCAGAAGCTAAAGAAGGTTTAATAAATAAATTTAATCTTTCAGAAAAACAAGCACAAGCTATATTAGACATGAAGCTTCAAAGATTAACTGGTTTAGAAAGAAATAAGATAGAAGAAGAGTATAATCAATTAATGGATAATATAAAACATTTAAAAGAAATATTAAGTAATAAAGAAATGTTATTAAATATAATAAAAGAAGAACTTATAGAAATAAAAAATAAATATGGTGATGAAAGAAGAACATCTATAGAAAAAGATATGAGAGATATAGATATAGAAGATTTAATAGAAGAGAGAGACGTAGTAATTACGT